>CADBQK010000076.1 GCA_902796775.1 uncultured Lachnospiraceae bacterium | reverse complement strand
TTTAAGGTAAAATAGCATAAAAAACCGGCCATAAAAGCCAGACAGGCATCGCGGGCTGAGCCTTCCAGACCCTCTATATAATCCAGCATATTGTGAAAGAGAGCGCCATATTCCTGCCCCTGTACACCTGTATCTGTCCGGTAGGACAGCCCTCGGCGTGGACTCTTTGCCGGGTCAAAAGATAACAGGTTAAAGCCCTGCAGGCCGGTCAGGAAAGCGTGGTTCTCTTTTATAATAACTTCTTTAATATAATTGTCAGGGAGCCTTTCACAAGTTTCCATTCCAAAGAGGTAGTGTGTAAGAAAACCGGCCATAGGCAGCACTCCTTTCCATATATATAAGTACCTGTATCCCGAATACAGGGGGTTGAATACCTACTGTAATTTTAGCTTAAGGACGCATATTTTTCAATCGCTAAGACGTTTTTTCATAGATTATTGCAGATCAGAAGACAGAAGTGGAGGACAACAAGTGGGGAAATTAATTACTTTTGCAGTTCCGTGCTACAATTCAGAATCATACATGAGAAAGTGTATCGATTCACTCCTGCCGGGAGGCAGGGAAGTGGAGATCATTATCGTAGATGATGGTTCTTCAGACGGGACAGCAGCCATAGCGGATGAATACGAAGAGAAATATCCGGGAATCTGCCGGGCGATCCACCAGGAAAACGCCGGACATGGCGGGGCTGTCAATACAGGATTAGCCAATGCCTGCGGGCTGTACTTTAAGGTGGTTGATTCGGATGACTGGGTTAATGAAGACAGCTACCGGATTGTTCTGGATACGCTCAGGAAGATGCTTGAAGCGAGAGAATATACGGATATCTTTATCACGAATTATGTGTATGAACATGTTAATGATGGCAAGAGTCATACAATCGGATATAAGAGAGTCCTTCCGGAGGGGAGATTGTTTGGATGGGATGAGACCCGGCATTTCCGGATGGACCAGAATCTGCTGATGCATGCGGTGATCTACCGGACGAAGGCTCTTCGCGAAAGCGGGCTCAAGCTTCCGGAACATACGTTTTATGTTGACAATCTCTTTGTCTACCTGCCCCTGCCTTACATGAAAAAACTGTATTATCTGGATACGGATTTCTACCGGTATTATATCGGGCGGGATGATCAGTCGGTGAACGAAAGGGTTATGATCAGCAGGATCGATCAGCAGATCCGTGTGAACAAGATCATGATCGATGCTTATAACCTGCCGAAGGATGCCGGGAACAAGCACCTTGGAAAATACATGCTCAGTTATCTGGCAATGATCTGCTGTGTGACTTCCATTATGCTGATCATCTCCGGGACAAAGGAGCATCTGGCAATGCGGAAGGAGCTCTGGCAGTATTTTAAAAAGAAACATCCCAGTATGTACTGGCGTGTCCGTCTGGGATGCAGAGGGATTATCAGTAATCCTCCCGGAAGGATATCCTTTGGCTTTGTAAAGAAGTGTTACTATATGGCTAAGCGAATCTACAAATTCAACTAAAAGGAGCTTATATCATGGCAGTTTCTGATATTGGTATTGACCTTGGCACATCAAGCGTACTGGTTTATGTGCGCGGAAAGGGTGTGGTCCTGAAAGAGCCATCCGTCGTAGCCTATGATATTGATACCAATGAGATCCTTGCTGTTGGTGAGGAGGCGCGGACAATGATCGGGCGGACCCCCGGCAATATTGCGGCGATCCATCCTCTTCGTGCAGGAGTGATCTCGGATTATACGATCACAGAGAAAATGATGCGTCATTTTATACAGAAGGCGATCGGGCGCAGGACGCTCAAACGCCCCAAGATCTGTATCGGAGTCCCCGGAGGAGCTACGCAGGTTGAAAAGAATGCAGTCTGGCAGGCAGCCCTGGAGGCGGGGGCCAGAGATGTGACCGTAATCGATGAACCGATTGCTGCAGCACTCGGTTCGGGAATCGATATCTCCCGTGCATGCGGGAATATGATCGTCGATATTGGAGCGGGGACTACGGATATTGCTGTTATTTCACTGAGTGATACCGTGGTCGGGAAATCTGTTCCCTGTGCAGGAGATAGTTTTGATAAGGCCGTTATTGCCTATCTCAGTAAGAATCATGACCTGCTTGTCGGAGACAGGACTGCGGAAGAGGTAAAAATTCGGGTCGGCTGTGTCTATCCCCGCATTGATGAGATATCTGTAGATGTACACGGCAGAGACCTGAAGACGGGGTTCCCCAGGACTATTTCGGTGAGCAGCTCTGATCTGCTGGGGGCATTTTCCAAAGAGTCAGCCCAGATCCTCGAAGCAATCCATCAGGTTCTGGAGATCACACCGCCTGAATTGTCGGCAGATATTGCGTCCAGAGGTATGCTGCTGACGGGCGGCGGAAGCCTGCTGTACGGGCTGGATTCCCTGATCGAGGAAAAGACAGGTATCCAGGCGGTCACAGTGGATGATCCGCTTTCTGCAGTGGCGATCGGCACAGGCAGGTACGAAGAGTTCCTGGAGTTAAAGCAGTAGGATGGATAGTATACGTGGAGCAGTTACCCATATAGTTTACCGGAATGAGGAAAATGGTTACACGATCTTCAGCCTGGAATGCGGGGAAGAGGAGATTACCTGCACGGGTACGGTTCCGGAACTGGCAGAGGGAGAATATCTTCGTGTGTGCGGGCAATTTGTCAGCCATCCGGTATACGGACGCCAGCTCAGAGTAAGCACTCTGACAGCCGAGCCTCCGGAAGATACCATGGCGATGGAACGGTATCTGGGTTCCGGTGCTGTGAAAGGGATCGGGCCAAAGCTGGCAGCCAGGATCGTTTTGAAATTTGGAGCAGATACATTCCGGATCATGGAGGAAGAACCGGAAAGGCTGGCGGAAATCAAAGGCATAACAGAGAGGAAGGCAGCAGAGTTCTATAAACAGTTCCATGATCGTCAGGAGATGCGTGATGCGATGATGTATCTCGGGGAGCTGGGAATCAGTCTGAATCTTTCCTATAAGATATACCGCCGGTACGGGAAAAAACTGTATCAGATCCTTTCCTCAAACCCGTACCAGCTTGTCCAGGATCTTGATGGAGTAGGTTTTTCCCTGGCAGACGAGATCGCACAGCGAGCCGGAATCTCTCCGGGATCCCCTCAAAGGATCAGTGCGGGTATCCTTTATGTCCTGCAAAAGGCGGGAAGAAACGGTCATACATGCCTGCCGTCAACTCTTCTGACAGCGGAGGCTTCACAAATGCTGGGTGTTCCGGTAGATGCCGTGGACACCCAGCTTTCGGCACTCTGGATAGATGGGAGGATCGTTCGCAGGAAAGAAGATGAACTGGACAGGGTAAGCCTTGCCGTTTATGACCATATGGAGGTGGAAACAGCTGCGATGCTGCTGCGGCTGAATACTCAAAGCAGGCTGTCTGAGAAAACTGCCCCCTCTTTAGAGACCGGCACGATCCGTCTCACCCCGGATCAGCATTTGGCAGTTCAAAAAGCAGCAGAGTGCGGGATCCTGGTATTGACTGGCGGACCGGGAACCGGCAAAACAACGACGATCAATGCGATCATCCGCTGCTTTGAGGAGCTGGGACAAGCGGTCGTGCTGGCTGCTCCGACAGGGAGAGCGGCCAGGCGCATGTCTCAGGCAAGCGGCCGGGAGGCAAAAACCATTCACAGACTGCTGGAGGTGTCCGGCCCTCCTGAAGAGAGCAGAGGGAGCGGTTCCCCGGTTTATTTCGAAAGAAATGAGCAGAATCCGCTGGATGCAGATGTTGTGATCATTGATGAGATGTCCATGATAGATCTGTTTTTGATGCATGCGCTTCTGAAGGCGGTTGCACCGGGAACTCATCTGGTACTGGTGGGAGATCATGACCAGCTTCCCAGTGTAGGACCCGGACGTGTGCTGGGGGACATTCTGGACAGCGGACTTTTTCCGGTAGTGAATCTGGACAGAATATTCCGTCAGGCTCTGGAGAGCGATATTGTTAAGAATGCCCACCTGATCAATGATGGAAAGGAGATCGCTCTTGATAATAAAAGCAGAGATTTCTTTTGTATTCGAAGAGATGATGTGCAAAGTATCCTCGGCGTTGTAGTTGCCCTTGTCAGAGATAAGCTTCCGCCTTATGTGGGAACCGGATCACCGGAAATCCAGGTACTGACTCCGATGCGGAAAGGGGAGCTGGGGGTAGAAAGGCTTAATGAGGTCCTGCAGCAGTATTTAAATCCTCCCCGGCCGGAGCTTAAAGAAGTGCAGCTGTATCAGAATTTGTTCCGTGAAGGGGACAAGATCATGCAGGTGCGGAATAATTACCAGATCGAATGGGAGGTTCCCGGCAAATACAACATCCCCATCCGGAAAGGCAGCGGGATCTTTAATGGGGATATGGGTGTGATCGAGCAGATCAACCATTTTGCCCGTGAGATCCTTGTCCGTTTTGATGAAAACAGGGTGGTCCGGTACAGTTTTGAGGAGATGGAGGAAGTGGACCTTGCTTATGCTGTTACGGTTCATAAATCCCAGGGAAGTGAATACCCTGCAGTTGTTCTTCCCTTACTGAATGGACCGCGCATGCTGATGAACCGGAATATACTGTACACAGCGGTAACGCGGGCTAAAAAATGTGTGGTAATTGTCGGAAGTGCACGTCAGGTGGGACAAATGATCGCCAGTGAGAAAAGTCAGGAAAGGTATTCCGGGTTGGCGGATAGAATCCGGGAGATCGGCAGGGAAAAAGGATCCGGATATGAAAGTCTCCGGAAATAAAGAGAACGTGCGGCGAAAAAGGGGCTGATCGCTGCACGTTCTTCCGCTTTCTGTATGCAGCTGGCATACAGAAAGGGTCAGGGTGTAAAAAATGTATTGGGGGTTTACATCGTTATCTTATCATGAAGTATCATGTGATTGTTGCCAAAAACAGAAAACCGGGGTCTTGAGTCCTGTGCAAAATCACGGAACGGGGAGAAAATCCTATACAATTTGACTATTTACAGCAGTGATTCAAGGTGATATTTGTCAATATTTGCTATAAATACTAAAGACGAGAGAAAATCGGGGAGGGAATCAGATTGGACACATTTCTGAAGGCTTTTGATAATGCGATGGGGCTTTTTTATCCCCGCATATGCCCGGTATGCGGGGAAAGGCTTTCCTTTCACATCATGCGTGAAGAGCTTATACATCCCTCCTGCCGTGCGAAGCTGGTACCTGTTTGCGGCAGGATCTGCAGAAAATGCGGGAAACCGCTTGCTGAAAAGGAAGCACAATTGTGCCGGGACTGCCAAAATACAGACAGAAGTTTCATTTCCGGCAGAAGCTTGTGGATCTATGATGCTTACAGTTCAAAAGCAATCTTCCTTTATAAATATGGAAAGAAAAGAGAAGCAGCCCGCTTTTTTGCAGAGGCCCTTGCTGCAGAGTATGGCGGCTGGATCCGGGATATCTCGCCGGACGTGATCGTACCGGTTCCTGTAAGCCGTGAACGCCTAAAGCAAAGAGGATTTAATCAGGCACAGCTGATTGCTCAGGAGCTGGGGGAGCAGATTGGCATTCCCTGTCTGACAAATGTGCTGTTTCGAGTCAGAAAGACTCTCCCGCAGAAAGAATTGACTCATGCTCAGAGACAGCATAATCTGGAGCAGGCATTCCGGGCGGATAATAGTTCTCTTGCGGGAGTAGAGAAGATTCTTCTTTTTGATGATATCTACACAACCGGAGCCACAGCAGAATACTGCACTCGTGCCCTGTTGGATGCAGGCGCAGGAAAAGTGTGGATGCTGTCTTTATGTATCGGGACACTTCACAGAGCATAGGAAGCGGCTTTTTTTCGTGTATTTCGGTGAAATTGTTTTTTAACAGGTACACAACTGTTGTCAATACTCACGTAAAAGAACTGTAAAAAATGCAATCCGTTATGTTGATTTAATGAAATAATTGTGATATAATCCTGTGCAGATACCGTCTGTACATATCTTGTACAAAGAATACGGACGTAGACGAAATCTGATAGATCAGATGGCATCAGGGCCGTTTTTCCTGCGGCCGGATGTCAAGAACTCATCGTAGAAAGGAGAGGATTAGAATGCACAGGTATTTCACTAAAGCCATCGTAACAGTGATGGCGGCATTGTTATTCGCATTTCCTGCCTATGCCAAGACAGAAAGAGCAGCAGCGGCATGTCCTTTTGATATTGTCAGTGCTACCATTCAGAATGTAACCTTTGGGATCCGTAAAGCTGAGGCCGAAGCAAAAGCAAAGGCTGAAGAAAAGAAAGCAGCAGAGAAGGAAGAAGCCAGGAAAAAGGCTGAGGCTGAAGAAGCTGCTAAAAAGGCCGCTGAGGAGGCTGCTAAGGCCCTGGAAAACCAGCCGGTCCCGGTAGCTGCACAAGCTGCGGTTCCTGAAACGTATACACAGACATCTGCCCAGGTTTATAATGAGCAGGAGCAGGAAGCCGTTCCTGTTCAGTATCAGCAGGAGGAGACGCAGGTACCTGAAACAACAGTATCCTATGCAGAGGAGCAGGAGACCGAGGCAACTCAGCAAGTGGAGCAGGCTGCAGAAGCTCAGGAGCAGGAGACTTCTGCTGAGGTGAAGGCAGAGGAGCAGGAGGTAAATGAACAGGCAGCAGCTGTGCAGACAGCTGAGGAGACCAAAACCGAGGAGACTCAGGCCCGTTCTTCAAGCAAGGATAATACCTATGAGGGTGAAAAGCTGAATGCTGTAAATGGTATGATCGAGGGACCGTCCGGCACTGAGACATATTACAACCTGAATATGAGCGGTGTTGTTTCCAACATGCAGGATATGGGCATTCAGGGAGAGTACTGGGTACGTGACGACGGTGTCAAGATGTATGGCGATTATGTCATGGCAGCCGCAAATCTGGATACCCATCCATATGGAACGATCGTAGATTCCTCCCTCGGAGAGGCAATCGTAGTAGATACCGGTGATTTTGCAGCTTATGATGAGGATCAGCTGGATATTGCTGTAGACTGGTAATGCTTATACAGCAGGTACAGGACAAATACAGGGGACGTTTTTTGTGTCAGACTGACATGAAGAGCGTCCCCTGTATTGATCTGCTTATCATCTGATCGCTCTGCGACATGTTTTCTAAAAAAACTTGACGGACATGAAAGGATATGATATAGTTTTAAGGCTATGTATGGGAAGAGGTCTTTTTTTTATGCCTTAAAAGAAGACCGCCACAGTTTCATGTTTAAATTTTTATACGATGGAGGTGGAAGTTGTGCGTGTAAAGATCACACTGCAATGCACAGATTGCAAGCAGCGGAATTATAACATGACCAAAGAAAAGAAGAACCATCCTGAGAGAATGGAGACCATGAAGTACTGCAAGTTCTGCAGGAAACACACGTTGCACAAGGAGACCAGGTAAAAAGGGGTGATAAGATGAGCAACCCGGCAAATGATGCAAATAAGACTAGCTGGTGGAAGACTGTAAAAGCACAGTTCCACAGGATTATCTGGCCGACTAAGGAAGATGTTTCCAGGCAGTCTGCTGTTGTGCTGGTTGTCTCTGTCTTTCTGGGAGCATTGATTGCCATCTTTGACAATGTGCTCCTTCAGATTGTCGACTGGATCATCACGATTTAACCAAAGGATGGGATTATGGCAGACAGAAACGAGTATCTTGACGGGCCTATGTGGTATGTTGTTCATACTTACTCCGGCTATGAGAAAAAAGTCAAAGATAATATTGAAAAGTCGATTCAGAACCTCCATCTTGAGGATCAGATCCTGGAAGTCCGCTTTCCGGTAGAGGAGGTTATCCAGATCAAAGCTTCCCGCAGGAAACGCGTGACGAAAAAACTGTTTCCCGGATATGTCCTTGTGCATATGATCATGAATGAAGAGACATGGTATGTAGTGAGGAATACAAGGGGCGTGACAGGATTTGTCGGTCCGGAGTCCAAGCCTGTGCCGCTGACAGAGGAAGAGATGATGCCATTCTTCTATTCCGATGGCGGTGAGGAGGAGAAGATGCCGGAAGATGAGCTTCCGATCGAGGTCGATATTGAGATCGGCGACAGAGTTGCCGTGAAGGAAGGCATCTGGGCAGAGAACGAAGGGACTGTTGTGGATATCGATCTGGTCGATGAGACAGTGAAGGTTACAGTTGACGGTTTACTCGGTGAACAGGAGATTGAGCTTGGCCTTCTGGATGTCGTCAAGAAATGACAGGCAGCAGTGGGAGGAAATTTCCGACATTACCACACATTTTAGGAGGTGCCAACTATGGCAAAGAAAGTAACAGGGTATATCAAATTACAGATTCCCGCAGGAAAGGCAACCCCGGCTCCGCCGGTAGGCCCTGCACTGGGACAGCATGGTGTCAATATCGTACAGTTTACAAAGGAGTTCAATGCAAGGACGGCTGACCAGCCGGGGATGATCATTCCCGTTGTCATCACCGTTTATAATGACAGAAGCTTCTCCTTCATTACCAAGACTCCTCCGGCCGCTGTTCTTCTTAAGAAAGCCTGCAAGATCGAATCCGGATCCGGTGAACCTAACAGGAACAAGGTCGCAAAGATCTCCAAAGATGAGGTTCTCAAGATCGCTGAGACAAAAATGCCCGATCTCAATGCCGCTACCCTTGAGGCAGCTGCCAGCATGATCGCAGGTACTGCCAGGAGCATGGGCATTGAGGTAGTTGATTAAGGAATTGTTCAAAACCATACCGGTTGATTATAAACAGTTTCTGAGGACATCATAAAAAAGAGAACTTCACGAAAGCGGGAGCGCTTCCCGTAGTAAAAAAGTGGAAGGGTAATACCCGATATGACCACAAGGAGGTTAAAATGAAACGAGGCAAAAGGTATGCAGAGTCTGCAAAGCTTGTAGACCGCACCAATCTTTATGAAGTAAGTGAAGCGATTGCCCTTCTTAAGAAGACAGCAAGCGCAAAGTTTGATGAAACAGTTGAAGCTCATTTCCGTCTGGGTGTTGATGGACGTCATGCTGACCAGCAGGTCAGAGGCGCTGTTGTTCTCCCGAACGGAACTGGTAAGAGTGTCAGAGTCCTTGTATTCGCAAAGGGCGAGAAGCTGGACGAAGCTATCGCGGCCGGTGCTGATTTTACCGGCGGTGAGGAGCTCATCCCCAGGATCCAGAAGGAAGGCTGGCTGGATTTCGATGTCTGTGTTGCCACACCGGACATGATGGGAGTCGTTGGCCGTCTGGGCCGTATCCTTGGTCCTAAAGGCCTCATGCCGAATCCGAAGGCTGGCACTGTTACCAATGATATTACCAATGCTGTAAAGGAAATTAAAGCTGGTAAGATTGAGTACAGGCTTGATAAATCCAATATCATCCATTGCCCGATCGGTAAGGCTTCCTTTACGGATGAAATGATTACGGACAACTTCCAGACATTAGTAGCTGCAATCGTTAAGGCAAGACCTGCAGCAGCAAAGGGCCAGTATCTTAAGAGCGTGTCTCTCAGCACGACAATGGGCCCTGGCATTAAGGTGAATCCTGCAAAGCTTTCCTAGTATAAAGCTTTCGGATTTTGCAGCAGGATACGGTTGACAGCAAAAGTATTATCTGATATAGTAGCGTTTGAACGCGAACCTTAAGACAGCAGGTGCCATCAGGCATAAGGTTAACGCCGCCTGCCGAGGGAAAGCATACATATTTTCATCATGTCTTTCATGATGACGGTATTTATGAATGCATATGCAGCTTCCCTCAGATGTCTGAGGGAAGCTTTCTTCATGCAGAAATGAGCCCATGCGCAGACATGACACAGGGTGTAGGCAGACGTGAAGCGCCTGCCCATGCTCCGGACCGGCTCATGTTTATACAAGTATTTAAGGAGGTGTAAAGCGGATGGCAAAGGTTGAGATCAAACAGCCGATCGTTGACGAGATTGCAAGTCTTCTTCAGGATGCTCAGTCGCTGGTGCTGGTGGATTACCGCGGCATTACAGTTGATGAGGATACAAAGCTTCGCCGTGCGCTCAGGGAGGCACAGGTTACTTACAAGGTATACAAAAACACCTTGATCAAAAGAGCCATTCAGGGTACGCCTTTTGAAAGCGTATCTGAACTTCTTGAGGGCCCGACTGCTATCGCTGTCAGCAAGGATGATGCAACAGCTCCTGCCAGGATCCTTGCGGAGAATGGCAAGACTATGCAGAGCCTTGAGATCAAGGGCGGTGTTGTAGAGAATACATTCTACGATGCAGCAGCTATGGAGAAGATCGCCAGCATTCCTTCCAGAGAGATTCTTCTTGGAAGACTGTTTGGCAGCATGCAGTCCCCGGTTGCAAACCTGGCTCGTGTTATCAATCAGATCGCAGAGAGCAAGGGCGACGCAGCATAAAGAAACAGGACATTTATTTAGTCAGAAGCGGCAGAGTATCTTTGTACGCATTCATATCTATATTAATAGGAGGGAAATACAATGGCAAAGTTAACAACAGCTGAATTTATTGAGGCGATTAAAGAGTTATCCGTTCTTGAGCTGAATGAGCTTGTAAAGGCTTGTGAGGAAGAGTTTGGCGTATCTGCAGCAGCAGGTGTTGTCGTAGCAGCTGCAGCAGCTGGCCCTGCTGAGGAAGAGAAGACTGAGTTTGATGTAGAGCTTACTTCTATCGGCCCTAACAAGATCAAGGTTATCAAGGTTGTCCGTGAGATCACCGGCCTTGGCCTGAAGGAAGCTAAGGAAGCAGTCGAGAGTGCTCCGAAAGTACTCAAGGAAGGTGTCTCCAAAGAAGAGGGAGAGGAACTCAAGGCAAAGCTCGAGGCAGAAGGAGCAGTTGTTACTATCAAGTAAGAAACTCTCTGATGCATTCGCAAAACGAGTTAACAGGAAGAGAGCTGTTCTTCATACAGAACAGCTCTCTTTTTTTGACATTAAGTTACGAAAATATTGACAGAGGTATACATACTGCGTTATAATCTGTAATAAATATGTAACATATATTGGGCTCAAAAGCGAATAGGGAGGTTTTCAGATGGCCGAAGACAACGCTAAGAAAAAAGCAGAAGAAGTGACAGATCTGCAGGAAGAATTTGACTATCAGAAAGAGATAGAGGAAATAGAGAGACAGGAGAGGGAGCTGGCAGAGCGGCGTGCAAAAAAGCAGGAAGAGCTGAAAAAGCGCCGTGAGGAAAGAGAAAGAAAAGAGAAGACCAGTTCTAAGGAAAACAGAAGGGAAGAGAACCGTAAAGGGAAACAGAAACGGGAGCAGGAAAAGGAAAGTGAGTGGCTGGGAGAGCCTCTCGAAGAGGATGCGCCTTTACCTGGAGTCGCTGCAGCGGCTTCCTCGACCAGAAGCGTCCAGAAAAAGAAGAGCCATAAAGGTCTTGCGGCAGCGGCGGTCATTTTGATGCTGGCAGCTGCAGGCGGCGGCGCCTTTGCATTCAAAAACCAGGCTGATAAGAAAGCAGTTGCCGATTTCCAGGCGAGGGTGTCATCTTTCCAGACGGAAAAGCTGGATGGCGCGGTGCTGGGTTCGGAAGCTTCCTATTTTGATGATTTTATCAAGCAGTGCCAGGAAGCTATTGATGCAGGAGATGTTTCCAAGATCAAAGAGCTGAACGCTCAGTGGCCGGAAGTGGAGAAGAAGCTGGGCGAAGCTGAGAGCGGGAAGGCTTCCCTGGATGCCTTTATTCGGGCGGCAAACGATACTCTTGCGAAATACGAGTCTACAGACGAGACCAAAAAGCAGTATGATGAGTTCAGGAAATCTCTGGAACAAGCTCAGAAGGATAATGATTACGGCAAGATCGAGGAACTGCAAAAAGAGCTGACTTCCCTCGAGACTGCTCTGAAAGCAGCAGATATCAAAAAAGTTCAGGAAATGAAAAATGATGTTGCGCAGCTGGAGATGGACAAAAAATATGTGACGGATGAGCAGAAAAAGGAGATGGATACCTACGCAAAGAAGGTGGAAGATGCGCAGGCTGATGATGATTATGCGGGTGCGATCAGCGCACTGAAGGAGTGGCAGGAAGCTGCACAGGCGGTCTCTTCTTCCGCTGATATCCAGAAGAAAGCAGATACCCAGCAGGCTGTTTCCAATGCGGCAGCTGCACAGGCACAGGTAACGAGCCAGCAGATGCAGCAGGAAGCCTCAGCCGCAGCAGGAAGAGCTGCAGCAGAGGCCAGGCAGCAGGCAGCATCCTCTTCTGGTTCTGCTGCTGCATCAGGCATATCGCCGTCCTCCTTCAGCAAAAGCTCGTATGATTCTCTCACATCTGATTACGTATTTCCGGGCAGCAACAGCCGCTATCTGGCAAAGTCCGAGCTGCAGGGACTCAGTGCACTTCAGCTGATGGTGGCCAGGAATGAGATCTATGCGCGCCGCGGAAGGAAATTCGTAGATCCGAATCTGCAGGCTTACTTTAACAGCAAGTCCTGGTACAGTGGTACGGTAGAACCGGATGATTTTACCGTAGCAGTCTTTAATAAATATGAAAAAGCAAATATTATGCTGATCAAAGAGTACGAAAGCAGTCGGTAATGCCTCAGAGAGTGAAAGGGCAGCAGACTGTTGAAAGGCAGAGATGAATCTGCCAGCGATCTGATAACGGCCGGGTTTTCCCGGCCGTTTTACTGTCTGCCGGAATAGAGATGTCAGATATATGAATCTAATAAAAGGACAATGTCAGGTAAAATCAGGGCTTGACAAGGCTTGACATTTGCGCTATTATAAGATACTGCGTAAAAATGGATAATTATGCGCTGCCATTTTTCAGAACCTTATTCACGTCTGTTTAGTTTACAGGGAGTGTGAAAAAGTGTCAATGACAAAAAGTAGATTAAAACCGGTGGGATCCGGCCGTGGACTACGCATGAGTTTTTCCCGCCAGCAGGAAGTCCTGGCTATGCCGAATCTGATTGAAATCCAGAAAAAATCCTATGACTGGTTCCTTACCCAGGGACTGCGGGATGCATTCGACGACATTTCGCCTATTACGGATTACAGTGGCAATATGAGTCTGGAATTCGGTGCTTTCGAGTTCGAGGAGCCCAAGCGGACGATTGATGACTGTAAAGAGCGTGATGCAACGTATTCAGCACCGCTGAAGGTGAAGGTTCGTCTGGTCGGCAAAGATATGCCGGATATACCGGAAGATACCATCTATATGGGTGATCTGCCTAAAATGACAGAGACCGGCACCTTTGTAATCAATGGTGCGGAGCGTGTCATTGTCAGCCAGCTGGTCAGATCGCCGGGTATTTACTACGATATTACCGAGGATAAAAGCGGTAAGCCACTGTATTCTGCCACCGTAATCCCTAATCGTGGTGCATGGCTGGAGTATGAGACCGATTCCAATGATATCTTCAGTGTACGAGTGGACAGGACCAGGAAAGTGCCTGTAACAGTGCTTGTCAGAGCTCTGGGGATCGGGACAAACCAGGAGATCATCGATACCTTTGGAGAGGAGCCTAAATTACTGGCAACAATTGCAAAGGATGGCTCTGATTCCTACAAGACCGGCCTGATCGAGCTTTACAAGAAGATCCGTCCGGGCGAGCCGGCTACGGTAGAAGGTGCCCAGACTATGATCAGCGGCATGTTCTTCGACCCGAGAAGATACGATCTGGCAAAGGTTGGCCGGTACAAGTTCAATAAGAAGCTTGCTTTAAAAAACCGTATCACAGGATTTATTCTGGCAGATGATGCCGTGGATGAGACAACTGGTGAGATCATTGCTGAAAAGGGCAGCCTGATTACAGAAGAGATCGCAGCTGCTATTCAGGATGCAGCGATCCCTCATGTCAGTATCCAGACAGAAGATAAGATTGTCAAGATCCTTTCAAACATGATGGTTACCCTGACCAATTATGTGGATGCAGATCCTCAGGAGCTGGGGCTGAATGGAGACTATGTCTACTATCCGGTTCTGCGCCAGATCCTGGATGAAAATGACAGCGATGAAAAGATCCTGGCGGCGATCAAAGAGAATGCAGCGGATCTGAATCCCATGCATATTACAAGGGAGGATATCCTCGCTTCCATAAACTATAGTCTGCACCTGGAGTACGGTGTGGGCAACAAAGACGATATCGACCACCTGGGCAACCGCCGGATCCGTGCCGTAGGAGAGCTCCTGCAGAATCAGTACCGGATCGGCCTTTCCAGGATGGAGCGTGTCGTCCGCGACCGTATGACTACGCTTGAGCGGGATAAGATCACAGCAAAATCCCTGATCAATATCAAGCCGATTACAGCAGCGGTCAAGGAGTTCTTCGGCAGCTCCCAGCTGTCGCAGTTTATGGATCAGAACAATCCGCTTTCCGAGCTGACTCATAAAAGAAGGCTTTCTGCACTCGGCCCTGGCGGTCTTTCGAGAGACAGAGCGGGTTTCGAGGTTCGTGACGTTCATTATACCCATTACGGGAGAATGTGCCCCGTAGAGACACCTGAAGGCCCGAATATCGGTTTGATCAATTCTCTGGCAAGTTATGCCAGGATCAATCAGTATGGCTTTATTGAGGCGCCTTACCGGAAGCTGGATAAAACAGATCCTAAGAATCCCAGGGTAACTGAGGAAGTTATTTACCTGACTGCTGACGAAGAAGATAAGTACAGGGTTGTCCAGGCAAATGAGCCCCTGGATGAGAACGGATATTTTATCAACAACAATCTGTCCGGCCGTTTCCGCGAGGATACTACATCCTTTAAGAAGGACCGGGTTGATCTGATGGATGTTTCTCCGAGGATGGTTTTCTCGGTTGCTACTTCCATGATCCCGTTCCTGCAGAATGATGATGCAAACCGTGCCCTGATGGGTTCGAACATGCAGAGGCAGGCTGTGCCTCTTATGATTACGGATTCTCCGGTCATTGGTACGGGTATGGAGTCTAAAGCAGCAGTCGACTCCGGCGTCTGCGTTATAGCAGAGCGTGCCGGTACAGTAGAGCGTTCCGCTTCTAATGAAATCGTGATCCGTACCGAAGAGGGGCAGCGTGATACCTATAAGCTGCAGAAATTTGTCGGCAGCAACCAGGGAGCCTGCTATAACCAGAGATCCATCGTCTACAAGGGCGATAAAATAAAGGCCGGGCAGGTTATTGCGGATGGTCCGTCTACCTGCGGCGGTGAGCTTGCTCTGGGTAAAAATCCTCTCATCGGGTTCATGACCTGGGAAGGCTACAATTTCGAGGATGCTGTTCTGCTTAGTGAACGGCTCGTGAAGGAAGATGTTTATACATCGATCCATATATCCGAATACGAGGCTGAGGCCAGAGATACTAAACTCGGGCCGGAAGAGATCACCAAGGATGTTCCGGGTGTCGGCGATGAGGCTCTTAAAAATCTTGATGAAAGAGGTATCATCCGGATCGGTGCGGAGGTCCGTACCGGTGATATCCTGGTCGGAAAAGTTACACCGAAGGGCGAGACAGAGCTGACGGCTGAGGAGAGACTCCTGCGTGCTATTTTCGGCGAGAAAGCCAGAGAAGTCAGGGATACATCTCTCAAAGTCCCTCATGGCGAATACGGGATCGTGCTCGATGCCAAAGTGTTTACCAGGGAAACCAGTGATGAGCTTGCTCCCGGAGTAAACCAGAGCGTCCGTGTATACATCGCACAGAAGAGGAAGATCTCGGTTGGCGACAAGATGGCCGGCCGCCATGGAAATAAGGGTGTTGTTTCCCGCATCCTTCCTGTTGAAGACATGCCGTTCCTTCCAAACGGCAGACCACTGGATATCGTGCTGAATCCGCTTGGTGTGCCTTCCCGTATGAATATCGGGCAGGTGCTTGAGATCCACCTGGGTCTGGCTGCGAGCGCGCTCGGATTCAAGATCGAGACACCGGTATTCAACGGTGCTTCCGAGTCGGAGATTATGGATACTTTGGAGATGGCTAATGATTATGCCAATCTTTCCTGGGAGGAGTTCTCCGAAAAGTGGGAGGACAATCTGGAGGAGAGTGTCTACCAGTATCTGGATGAGCATAAAGATTACCGGAGTGAGTGGAAGGGAGTGCCGATCAGCCGTACCGGAAAGGTGCGCCTGAGGGACGGCCGTACCGGTGAAGAGTTTGAAAATCCGGTCACGATCGGATTCATGCATTATCTGAAGCTTCACCATCTTGTTGATGATAAGATCCATGCCCGTTCTACGGGACCCTATGCACTGGTTACCCAGCAGCCTCTTGGCGGAAAAGCCCAGTTTGGCGGGCAGCGTTTCGGCGAGATGGAAGTGTGGGCGCTGGAGGCTTATGGCGCTGCTTACACCCTCCAGGAGATCCTGACATTCAAATCGGATGATGTGAATGGTCGTGTAAGGGCCTATGAAGCCATCATCAAGGGTGAAAATATCTCCGAACCCGGTATTCCGGAGTCCTTTAAGGTGCTCCTGAAAGAATTGCAGTCCCTGTCTCTGGATATCCGCCTTCTGCGCGATGACCAGACAGAGGTAGAGATCGGGGAATCTGTCGACTACAGTACGGAAGACTACAGAAGTCTGATGAACCTTGGGGAAAATGATTTTACCTTCCCTACGGAGGATACATTGGGCGAAGCCGATTTCATGATACATGGATTAGGACCGGATGATCAGTTAGTCGATATGTATGATACGGCAGATGACGACGATGATACATATGATGATGAAGACCAGACAAATGAAGAGTATTCTGACGAAGAATAGAAAGGAGTGTCGTTCATGCCAGGAACTGTTGGTAATGAAACCTTTCAGTCATTGACCTTTGATGCGATCAGGATAGGGCTGGCCTCCCCTGAAAAGATCAGGCAGTGGTCTCACGGCGAAGTCAAAAAACCGGAGACGATCAACTACAGAACACTCAAACCGGAAAAGGACGGTCTTTACTGCGAGAAGATTTTTGGGCCCAGCAAGGACTGGGAATGCCATTGCGGCAAATACAAAAAGATCCGTTATAAAGGCGTTGTATGTGACAAATGCGGTGTAGAAGTGACAAAATCAAGTGTCAGGCGCGAGCGGATGGGGCATATTGAGCTTGCCGCACCGGTTTCCCATATCTGGTATTTCAAGGGGATCCCGAGCCGGATGGGTCTTATACTTGATATGACACCGAAAAACCTGGAGAAGGTCCTGTACTTTGCTTCCTATATCGTACTGGATCCGGGCCGGACTGCTTTCTCAGTTAAGGATATCCTGACGGAGAGAGAGTATCAGAAAGCATGCCAGGATTATCCGGATGATCCGGATTTCCGTGTCGGTATGGGAGCGGAGGCAATCCTCGAGCTCTTACAGGCAATTGATCTGGATGAGTCCGCAGCCAGACTTTCGGAAGAGCTTGCTGAGTCGACCGGGCAGAAGCGGGCTAAGATCATCAAGAGACTGGAAGCTGTAGAAGCTTTCCGTTCTTCCGTTAATAAACCGGAATGGATGATTCTGACAGTCATCCCGGTCATTCCTCCGGATATTCGTCCGATGGTACAGCTGGACGGTGGCAGATTTGCCACCTCTGACTTAAACGATCTGTACCGCAGGATTATCAACCGGAACAATCGTCTGAAAAGGCTTCTGGAGCTGGGCGCTCCCGATATCATTGTCAGGAATGAGAAACGCATGCTCCAGGAAGCAGTAGATGCACTGATCGATAACGGAAGGCGCGGCAGGCCTGTTACAGGTCCCGGCAACCGTGCGATGAAGTCTCTTTCTGACATGCTCAAGGGCAAGCAGGGGCGCTTCCGTCAGAATCTGCTGGGCAAGCGTGTTGATTATTCAGGCCGTTCCGTTATCGTTGTCGGTCCGGAGCTGAAAATCTATCAGTGCGGACTTCCCAAAGAGATGGCGATCGAGCTGTTTAAGCCCTTTGTTATGAAGGAGCTTGTCTCCCGGGGGAAGGCACATAATATTAAATCTGCGAAGCGGATGGTAGAGCGTCTGCAGACTGAGGTATGGGATGTACTGGAAGATGTGATCCGGGAGCATCCGGTTATGCTCAACCGTGCACCTACTCTGCACCGACTGGGCATCCAGGCTTTTGAGCCTGTACTGGTTGAGGGCAAGGCAATCAAACTGCATCCGCTGGCCTGTACCGCGTTTAACGCGGACTTTGATGGAGACCAGATGGCAGTCCATGTACCTCTCTTTGTTGAGGCACAAGGTGAGTGCCGGTTTATCCTGCTTTCTCCGAATAACCTCCTGAAGCCGTCAGACGGCGCACCCGTAACCGTTCCTACCCAGGACATGGTTCTTGGTATTTATTACCTGACTCTGGAGAGACCCGGAAGCAGGGGAGAATGCGAAGAAGGGCATGAAAGGTATTTCAAGAGTGTAAGTGAAGCATTGCTGGCTTATACAAACCATGATATTACCCTTCAGGAGCCGATCCGTGTACGTGTGGAAGGGATAATAAACGGTGAGGAAAAGAGCCGTGTGGTCAAATCCACACTGGGCCGCTTCCTGTTTAATGAAGGGATCCCCCAGGACCTGGGATTTGTAGACAGGTCTGACCCGGAGAATGATCTGGTTCCTGAGATCAACTTCCTGGTCAAAAAGGGAGAGCTTAAGAAGATCATCAATAAGTGCATCAGCATTCACGGGGCGACCCGTACAGCTGAGGTACTGGATTATATTAAGGCAACCGGCTACAAGTACTCTACGATCAGCGGTATTTCCGTATCGATCTCCGATATGACAGTACCGCCTGAAAAAGAGGAGCTTGTAGCGCAGGCGGAAAACAAGGTCGAAACGATCTCCAACGCATTCCGCCGTGGTCTGCTCTCAGATGAAGGCAGGTACAAATCTGTCATCGATGTCTGGAATGAATGCCAGAAGGAAGTTTCTGCTGCGCTCAAGTCCCATATGGACCGCTATAACAACATCAACATGATGGCGGATTCCGGTGCCCGAGGTTCCGATAAGCAGATTGAACAGCTTGCCGGAATGCGAGGCCTTATGTCGGATACCCAGGGGCGTGCAATTGAGCTTCCTATCAAGTCCAACTTCAGAGAGGGTCTGGATGTTCTGGAATATTTCATCTCCGCGCATGGTGCACGAAAGGGCCTTTCTGATACCGCTCTGCGTACAGCGGACTCCGGATATATGACCAGGCGTCTGGTTGATGTATCCCAGGATCTGATTATTCGCGAGAATGATTGCTGTGAAGGCATGGATAAGATTCCGGGTATGTGGATCGAAGCTTTGACAGTAATCGAAGATAAGAATGAGATCGTGCTTGAGAAGCTTTCCGACAGGATTGCCGGCCGTTATGCTGCTGACGATATTGCTGATCCTCAGACTGGGGAGATCATCGTGAAAGCCGATCATATGATCACTTCTGCCAGAGCTTCTATGATCGAAGATGCAGGCATCCAGCGGGTTCGTGTGCGTACAGCACTTTCCTGCCGGTCTCATGTCGGTATCTGCGCAAAGTGCTATGGACAGAATCTGGCGACCGGCATGCCGGTACAGATTGGTGAGGCAGTAGGTATTATTGCCGCACAGTCTATCGGCGAACCGGGTACACAGCTGACAATGCGTACTTTCCATACCGGTGGTGTGGCAACCGGATCGGATATTACACAGGGTCTTCCTCGTGTAGAGGAGCTCTTTGAAGCCAGGAAACCGAAAGGTCTGGCGATTATTTCCGAGTTCGGGGGGACAGTCAGTGTCCATGAGTCCAAGAAAAAACGTGAGGTTGTCGTTTCGAATGGGGATGGCGATGCCAATGCCAAGACCTACTCGATCCCCTTCCGTTCTGAGCTTCTTGTCGAAGACGGACAGGAGATCCAGGCTGGTGACAGCATTACGCGAGGCAGTGTAAATCCGCATGACATTCTCCGTATCAGAGGCGTACGTGCTGCACAGGATTATATCATCCGTGAAGTGCAGAAGGTATACCGCAACCAGGGTGTTGAGATCAATGACAAGCATATTGAGGTTATTGTCCGCCAGATGATGAAGAAGATCCATATCGATACCAAGGGAGATACGGATTTCCTTCCCGGCACTCTTGTCGATGCTCTGGATTTTGCCGAAGTTAATGAAAACCTGGTTGAGCAGGGGATGGAGCCTGCAACAGGCACCCATATGATGCTGGGTATCACCAAGGCATCCCTGGCTACCAATTCCTGGCTTTCCGCCGCTTCCTTCCAGGAGACGACGAAAGTGCTGACAGATGCAGCCATTAAGGGGAAGGTCGATCCTCTGATCGGGTTAAAGGAAAATGTTATCCTGGGCAAGCTGATTCCTGCAGGAACCGGTATGAAACGGTATCTTTCTGTGAAGATCGATTCCGAGATGGATGATACTGTGATCGGTATGGAAGATGAGATGGCTCTGGGCGGGGATTATGAAGGTTACGACAGAGTGGAAAACGCTGCATCCTGGCAGGATACAGGTGAAGAGGATACTCTGGGGACCTCTCTGGGTGATAACCTGGAAGAAATCGTAATCAATGATGAAAGCGATTTCTCTGATGAGGCATCTTTTGAAGA
>CADBQK010000075.1 GCA_902796775.1 uncultured Lachnospiraceae bacterium | reverse complement strand
GTGTAGAGTAAATTGATAAAAAGATTGTATGAAGTGTCGCCCGACCGCATCACCAGGAATAATGCTGTTTTCTTCTTGGTATTTCCTACTCCCAGCCCCAGGGAAGGAAGATCGATATCATCATCCTCGAAGATCCTTTTGATCTCCGGCAGCTCACAAAGACGCAGCTGGGCATTGATCATAATAATTATGGACCGAACTGTTTCTGTAGCCCCTTCCTTCAGCTTTCGGTAATCACGGACTGGCGGATAGTCAATCCCTCTCTCCTCTGCCAGTTCGTTCATGAACTTCTGGAGCTCTGTGATTTCTTCAATCTCCTCTGTTTCTTCATTTCTCACCTTGACCTTTTTTGATTCCATATTCACAAGTTTCAATATATTATTCATGGAGGCTTTCCTCCCCTCTCTCCTGGACTCCAGCCACTCATATTCAAACATGGACTGCAGGTAAAGCCCGCAACCATCGGTCCAGAAAGGATCACCTTTCTGGGCATCCGGTGGTGTAACAGAGTTCTGGATATTAGTGATCAGACCAATAAGATCCGAGTAGTTCTGTATATAAAGGAACGGATTATATCGGTCAGACTCAAGAGGGTTCTTAAGGTTCAGGGACTTGACCACGATACCGTTCTTCTTCAGATAATTCCCATACTTCTTAAGCAAGTCGCCTTTTATGTCTAGGATCACATTGGTACAGTTTCCAAGAAGAATATTAGGGATCACGATCCCGGTAGTCTTACCGGAACCGGATCCCCCCATGATGAGCATATTCATGTTGGATAAGGAATCGAACCCTATCTGTATATTCTTACTGACGATGGTATTTCTCATAGAATCCGGATCCTGAAGTTGTTTTAGCATTAACCTCACATCTCCCCAGTCCGCGGTTCCATGCTCAGCATCGAAATGATAATTCCTGTAATAAGTCAGGAAGTAAGAAACGCCCATCAGCCACAGGATACAGGCAATCCCCATGGTGACAGGCGTCTTATCATTCCACCAGAGGTGGAAAGGATGAAATAAGATATATTCTATTTTCTCTCCGTAATTGAACATGTTTACATCAGGAAGTGTAAAAAGGCCGGATATAAAATAGGCTCCGGCCAGCATAAACAGCAGAACGATATACAACAACCCCCATGGAATTCTCTTTTTAATGCTCATTCGTTGTTCCACCTCCTATGACAAAAAGGGGCCGTCTACTGGTCTCCAGTAAAACGTCCCGTAATCATACACCACCAACGTTTTATCGAAATCATCTTCTACAGTTACACCTTTTCATCAACTCCGCCAAAGGCTTAAATATACCATTTGTTTTTACCTCTGGAAACGTAAACACGGATCATGAATGTCGTCATCTAATTCATCGATGTCCGCTTTTAATCTTTTTTCTAATTCTGATTTTACCTTTATTAAATCACTGCAGGTAAGGACCGGGATAAGACTGTTGATCTCTTCAATACTCCTTTCCCACCATTTGAATCTGAGCAGTATACCTATCAGTTCATCATCAAAGCGTTTACGGAGTTTTTTGACAGGATTTCCTGCTACAATTGTATAGGGTTCGACGTCTCTTCCAACAACGCTATTTGCACCAATTATCACGCCATCGCCAATATGAACACCTGGAAGGATTACTACGTTCTGGCCAATCCATACATCATTGCCAATTACAGTATCACCCTTATAAGGCATATCTGAATTATCAGGGGTTTCCATCTCCCATCCTTCAAGCGTATAGAATGGAAAAGTTGATACAGCATTCATCTGATGATTGGCATCGTTCATGACAAACTCAACACCTGCCGCAATCTGACAGAACTTTCCGATGATCAGCCTGTCTCTGCTCCAGGGATAGAAGTGTGTCACATGACTTTCGAAATCTGAATCTGCAATATATGTAAAATCCCCAACGATTATTTGTGGATTCGTTATCGTTGGTTTTACATAGATTTCATTATCATATCCGGCAATCGGATGGATTACATTTGGGTCAGGTTTTTTTCCATTTTTCATAACGATTCCCTCAACAAATTTAGTTTTTTTATGCTCCAATCATTTCCATGGCAGCGACCATACGCAGCATCTCCGGTTCAATCATTTCCTTTCCATAAGCGTCCATAAAACGACCCGTATACTTGTCTGTTCCAAGATTGAACTTGAGTGTCCAAATGCCCCAAAGGATATCTATATGCCTGTCTCCCATGCCACCGTTCCCGAGATCGATATATCCAGAAAACTTCCAATCATTAAGCAATATATTTGGCAGACAATAATCGCCGTGGAGTAGTACGTCTGATTTCAGAAGGGGCAGCCCTTCTTCAGCTATGCGCCTGGCGTCATCAAACGATTTGAATTCCCATATTCCCTGAAAAAGACCCGCTTCATAATAACGACCATCAAATCCTTTCATCACTGTATTCGCATATGTCGGTATCCGATCTCGTACAGGGCATTTGTTTCCTTCTATCTCATGTAGTGTGCGTAAAAGCATCGCTGTAGTATCGCAAAGCCGCTTAGGGTCGGATAGATATTTTGAATCTGTACAGTCTTCACCGGGAATACACCGAGTAAGAAGAATGTCGCTGTCTTCAAACGATCCATAATACAATACTTCCGCCGACAACCCCAAAGAATGCATATATTCGGTCATGAGTGACTCTGTCTTAAGGATCCCTTTCATTGCTTTTTTTACATAATAGCCCCCATCTTTATCAATGAAAAGCACCTGTGCCTCTTTTGAACAGCTGCTGTCATAGACAGGGGCGCCTTTCAAAAGTTCAGAAATCGTTTCAGGATATTCAGGTATATTTACTTGTATCGCTTTTCGTTTCACAGACTATCCCCTCAACTAATACCGAGTTATTTACTTCTTTCTCTTCTTCGGAGCGGGCAATTCATCGTACATCGTTTCCAGCAGATCGCACAGAAACTCCCTGTTCTCAACATTATCTACAAGCAGCATTTCCTTTGCGCCTTCATACGGCAGTTCCATATCCGCATCAGGCATCATGGCTACAGCTGACTTCACCGGTTTCACCAAAAAGCGGTCATCATATATGCCGCCGACCACCTTGCCGCGATAGTAGATGATGTATTCTCCCATCATAGTACGATAGGATATGTCATCCAGCCATGATAGCTGATCCAGTATGTATTCCAAATAATCTTTGCTTGATGCCATTGCGCTCCTCCTATATAAAAACTGGAAGTTGTCAGCTTGTTTTCAAGTATTACTGATCCAACTGAGCAAAACCTGATAATACCAAGCGTCCCTTTTCCGTCAGC
>CADBQK010000074.1 GCA_902796775.1 uncultured Lachnospiraceae bacterium | reverse complement strand
TTCCGGACAATGTCCTTCAGGTAAGGTCTGCGGTTTTCTGACTTCACTGCTGTTTTGCCCATCCCTTCTATCCCGCTGTTAAAGCAGCTGACACTGCAAAGATGACTTTAGTATATCATGTCTCTCCTGTTTCAGGACAGGAAAGAATGCTTTTAAACGGGTATATCTTCGCGTGATTCTTTCTTCACTGTTTTCAGAAGGGTGACATAGATCAGGATGACAACAATGGCAAATAAAAGCATGGACAGGGAAGTGCCGGTAAGGGCACATGCATCGTACATACCATGGAAGAAAACAGCAAGAAGCAGACCCTTGCGAAGCTGGGAGCGGGCACGTCCTTCCTCTCCATAGGAGGCGTATTCTTTGGCCTTGCCGTAATGGACGCCGTATATCACGCCGAATGCACAGTGGCCGGGAATCGAGAGCAGTGCCCTGGCAAGCAGTACAGACGGACCGTAATTAAATGCGTACAGCACATTCTCCATGGCTGCGAATCCGAGGGAAGTAGTGACTGCGTAAACGATAGCGTCAAAACGGTAATTAAAATCCGGACTCTTCCAGGTAACACGTCTCATCAGCAGATATTTACTCCATTCTTCAGAGGTAGCGATAACGAAAAAGGAAGAAATGATCGGATAAAGGGAATGACCAGAATCGATTCCGATGCTGCTGAGAATCCAGCTTCCGATTCCTTCCAATACCATGGCAAGGAAAGCAGAGAGCACTCCGCGGAAAAACAGTTTCCTCAAAAGCCACCCGGGTTCCTTTTCAATCTTATCCTGACCGTAGACGTAACGAAGCAGAAGAAGGGCAGGTGCGACTGCCAGGATCACATAAAACCAGAGAACAGACATAACCGGCATGAATAACATATTTAAACCTCCTGAAAGTATGTAATACCTTTTCCGATTTTCATCTTTATGAAGAAATCCGATCTGAGATATGCTTATGGACCGCGCTTTGAATTCACGAAACTTTGATCTTATTATCCTTTGAATGATCCCAAATGTCAACTGATTTCAGACTGGCCGTAAAAGTGCGAAAGAGCATGAAGATTTCATGATTTTGTAATTGTATATAGCCCAGCATTGTGGTATGGTTATACAAGTATGCAGATAGGTTCAATTGCTGATTGAAGCAATTGTAAACATAGAGGTAACGGGGGATCATTGTGCGGAAAGGGACAATCATTGCCATCATTTTTGTACTGCTTTTTCTTACGGCAGCCGCAGGAGCTGGATATGTGTATTATGTAAACCGGAACCAGAAAGGATTCCTGAAGGGCACGACTCTGAACGGCGAGGATGTGGCCGGGCGTGAAGTGTCTGAGCTTAAGGAGGAGTATCAGGCCTGGATGGAAGGCCTGACAGTAGAGCTGACCGAGAAAGAAAAGCCTGCTCTGTCCGGCAGTCTTGCAGATATGGGGTTTTCCTTTGACAGTGAGCGCTTCGCGAATTATCTGGCACAGGAGGAGAATGAGGAAAAAACCAATCCCATTTATATGCTGCAGTCTCTGACAATGGGCTATCCGATGACCATACAGGATGTGTTCAAAGAGGACCGTGATTCCTTCCGTTCTTTTGTCGCCTCAGAGTCATTTGCAGAAGAAAGAGTGGAGTCCAGAGATGCTTCCCTGCAGCTGGATAAGAAAAAGGATCTTTACGTGCTGGAGAAACCGATCCAGGGCAATATGATCGATGATGAAAAGCTCCGCAGATTTGTCCGGACTTCTGTCATTGAAGCGCTGAATGAACATACACTGCCGGACGGCGGCACCCTCACCTTAGCTGTTCCGGAAGATGTGTATACATCAAAAAAAGTGTCTATGGATACAAGCGAACTGGAAAGCCAGCTGCCGGAGAAAAACAAGGAGCTGCGCCGCAGTGAGCTGGAAGAAATGTCCATCACTTACACCTTTGGAGCACAAACACAGGTCCTGGACGGGAAGACGATTTCTTCCTGGGTGGAGATCGACGACAAGCTGAAGCTGAAAGTGGATGATGAGAGCGTAAAAGCTTATGTGGAAGAGCTGGCGGCTAAGTATAATACACGATATCTCAATCGTACTTTTACAACGACGTATGGCTCGCAGATCACGATCGATGCTTCCAGAAATGAATACGGATATACGATCAACAACGAAGAAGAGGCAAAGCAGCTCAAAGCTGCAATCGAGGCACGCAAGTCCGAGACCAGGGAGCCGGTTTATGTTACTGTAAATTCTTACGGAAATCCCTATTTCCTCAGCCGCAACGGCACAGATGATCTCAATGGGACATATGTCGAGGTGAATCTGTCTGCACAGCATCTGTGGTTCTACAGCGGCGGCAAGCTGGTGGTGGAGAGTGATCTGGTATCGGGCAATACCTCCAACGGGACCGGGACAGCAACGGGGTGTTTCCCCCTGGCATTCAAAAAAAGTCCTGCCACACTAACCGGACAGAATGCAGAAGATGCATGGAGCAGCGATGTAGATTACTGGATGCCCTTCTTTATGGGACAAGGCCTGCACGATGCTCCCTGGCGGGGATCCTTCGGAGGTACGATCTATAAATATGACGGTTCGCACGGCTGTGTCAATCTTCCGTACAATGCTGCAAGGACGATCTACAATAATATCACCCCCGGGACAGCAATTATTATCTTTTATTGATCAATTGATCAAAATGAGTCAGGGGACGTATCTGTTGACTCATTTCATTCAAATGAAATGAGTCAACAGATACGTCCCCTGACTCACCCTGACTCGCCTTGCGGTAAATTGCCGTTTTATTCAGGCACCTTCCCGACAGTGATTCCGGCAAGCTGTTCGAAGTACTGAACGATTCCGCTATGGTCATCTCCGGAATGACCATGGACTTTCAGAGCCTGCAGGATCTCATAGAGCTGGGCACTGTAAGGGACAGGGACATCAGCCGCATGCGCTGTATTCAGGATGTTTTTCAGGTCTTTGTTTATGATCGTGAGCGTGCCGCCCGGGGTGAAATTGCGCTCCAGCATCATCGGAACCTTCTGGTCAAGCACTGCGCTGCCTGCCAGGCCGCCCCGGATCGCCTGATAGACCTTTTTCGGGTCACAGCCGGTCTTGGCTGCCAGGACAAAGGCTTCGCTGACAACAGCAATCGTGTTATTGACGATCATCTGGTTGCAAAGCTTGGTGATACTGCCGCTGCCGACGGGGCCGACCAGGATATAGGAGCCGCCCATGATTGCAAAATAGGGCTTCATCCGGGCAAAATCCTCCTTGCTGCCGCCGGCCATGATGGCCAGAGTTCCCGCGACTGCTCCTGACTCACTTCCTGAAACAGGCGCGTCCATAAAAGTGCAGCCGACCTTTTCGAGACCTTTCTGGCAGGCAATAGACTCATTCGGGTCTACACTGCTCATATCACACACAAGACTGCCGGGCTTCAGGTGCGCAGCTAGTGCATCCTCTCCAAACAGCACATCCTTGCTTACCTGTCCGTTGGGCAGCATGAGGATAACGATCTCGCAATTCTCTCCGATCTCTTTGGAAGAGCCGATACTGGCGCCCAGCGCCTTCAATTCTTTTGCTTTCTTTGCATTGTGGATGCTGACCATCACCGGGATGCCTGCCGCCAGCAGGTTCTTTGCCATCGGGCGTCCCATGATCCCAAGTCCGATAAATCCGATCATCTGTTAAACCCTCCCATTGTATTGCTTTACTGTTTTGCTATTCCTGATAAAAGTCTCAAAAGCTGTTTATGATACTTTTGGTGACTTTATTATAATATTATTATATAGATGGTTCCTGGACTGTCAATAGTCCCGTTGCAGAAGTAAGGGAGCAGACTGCATACAATTTGATCTTGTCGGCGTCCCAAGGTCAAACGCCTTCTTCATGCCCTGAAGGGCTGGCTTCGCGTCGCCGGCATGAAAGGCTGTTTGACCTTTTGATGCCTTTATCATATAATACCATTAAGTGGAAGGAACCGCTCACAGGCCGGGATCCTGCGGGCGTTTTTCATGATTCTGACAGTGCAGGTACGGCAGTATACAGAGGGGTGGCAGCAGATGGCCGGTTATCGTAAAAAAAGCAGTTTTGTGCAGAAATTTGCGGCGAAGCTGATCTTTCTGGCACTTGCTGCGGGCTTGTGCCTGCTTGCGGTAAGGTATTTTTCATGGCTGGCGGATACCAGACCCGGGCTGATGCGTCTGCTGTTTTTCGGAATCCTTGCTGCAGGCTGGGCCGGACTGGAGCTAGATGCCATCCGGGGGCAAAGGCGGCGCCTGCGCTTTGGGTGTCTGGAGGGAATTGATGAAATGGAAGGGCACACGTTTGAGTACTGGTGTGCCGATTATCTGGAGAAACGGGGTTTCTCACATGTAGAAGTCACGCAGGGAGCAGGCGATTTTGGAGTGGATATCATCGCCTGGGACAGAGATGTAAAGTATGCGATCCAGTGTAAACGTTGTGCCGGACCGGTAGGCAATAAAGCAGTACAGGAAGTCTACACCGGAATGAGGATGTATGAGTGTGATGAAGCAGCTGTCCTGACGAATAGTACTTTTACAGAGGGAGCGAAAAGGACGGCAGAGCAGACTGATGTGCAGCTGTGGGACAGGCAGTGGCTGCAGGCTCATGCCCTGGACTGATCAGATTCAGGCAGGCGCAGGACTGACCGGGAGGAAGGAATTCAGATGGGACAGGAGCGGCAGAGAGGTCAGGGGAAGATGAAAAGTCGAAAAAACAGTATAATTTTTCAGGTTGCGGTTCTGTTCGTGATCGGAACCCTGCTGACCAGCATCATGACGTATAAAGCCGAGCAGAGAATTTCAAAGGGGAATGTCAGAAAACAGACGGAAATCCACGCGCAGGAGATCGCCGAAGAGGTCAGGCGGTCTATCATGGAATACCCTGCTCATGAATGGCTGATCCGCTATTGGTACGAGCATGCGGATGAGATGGACATTGAATATGATGCTTTGTTTGGAAACGGGATCACGACAGAAGAAAAAAGCCGGATCTTCAACAAACACAATCCCCAGCTGCAGCTCAGATATCTGAAAACAAAACAGGTGGAAACGCTGCCCGAAGGGGATCAGAAGTTTTTTGCTGAAATCGCCTATTCCTGGCTGATCACACGGATTGACGAGATCAAGCAGACCTATCATGTAAGTTATCTGTTCGCTGTGGTGACGCAGGAACCTTTTGATGAGCAGTTCTTCCTGTTCAGCGGAGCGGATCCCGGGGCAGTGCGGGGAACCCGTTACGAAGAGGTCTATCCGCTGGGGCACACCGTTACTGTTGCTGAGAGCCAGCAGGACGCTATGCGCAGAGCCCTGCTGAATTCGAATTATCTGGCAGATGCCGGCAACTATCTGGACTATTACCGCTATATCTTCACTTTTGACGGGCGCAGTGTGCTGATCGGCCTGACCTACGATCTGTCAGGTCTGCTTGCTGATGTCGAGACTCAGACCCGCAGCGGTACATTCCGGGGAGTCATTCATCAGCTGCTTCTGGCTCTGATCTGCATGGTGGCAATCTTTATGTTCGTGCTGGCTCCTTTGAAGAATATACAATACAATATCCGGCACTACAAGAAAACAAAAGACAGTAGTACGGTCGTAGAGAATCTGGAAAAACTGCAGCTGCGCAATGAACTCGGGGAGCTTGCCGTAGATCTTTCTGAAATGGCTCTCGAGATCGATGCGCATGTGGAGGAGATCAAAACCATCACTGCCGAACAGGAGCGCATCAGTGCGGAGCTGTCGCTGGCAAAGAATATCCAGACAGCTATGCTGCCGCATATCTTTCCTCCATTCCCGGAACGCCGGGAAATCGATCTCTACGCTATCATGGATCCGGCAAAAGAAGTCGGGGGAGATTTCTATGACTATTTCCTGGTAGACGACGACCATTTGTGTATGGTGATCGCGGATGTCTCCGGAAAGGGGGTTCCTGCCGCGCTGTTTATGATGGTAACAAAGATCATTATCCACAGCTGCGCTGCGCCGGGGATGTCTGCAGGTGAGATCCTGACAAAGACCAATGAAGAAATCTGCTCGAACAATCCGGAGGATATGTTCGTGACAGTCTGGGTCGGGATCCTGGAGCTTTCCACAGGGAAGCTGTGCGCTGCCAATGCAGGGCATGAATATCCGGTCTTTAAGAAGCCGGGTGGCTGCTTTGAGTTATTACGGGACAAGCATGGCTTTGTGGTCGGCGGCATGGAAGGGGTTCGCTACAAAGAATATGAGATGCAGCTGGAGCCCTGGACAAAGCTCTTTGTCTATACGGACGGGGTGACGGAGGCGACCAGCGCGGACAATAAACTGTTTGGTACGGACAGGATGCTGGCTGCCCTGAACCGGGAGGCGGATGAGACAGAAACGCCGGATCAGATCCTCAGGAAAGTCCGCAGGGCTATAGATTCCTTCGTCGGAGATGCAGAGCAGTTCGATGATCTGACGATGCTCTGCCTGGAATACCGGGGAACTGCAAAAGATGCTTGACAATAAATGAATGATCGTTTATTATTGTGTTGAAGCTGACTGTATGCAATAGCA
>CADBQK010000073.1 GCA_902796775.1 uncultured Lachnospiraceae bacterium | reverse complement strand
GCTATTGATGACCTGATTGCTCAGATTTCAGATGAAACCCTGCGGGAACGTATTCGAGCTGAATTTAAGCGAGCTAGTAAGCAAAAGAAATTCGGTATAGTATATGAAGAACATATTCCAGAATCCACACTTCTTTATGAGGTTCCAATAAAGAAGGGCTCTTTGGTTGCACAAAGGGGAAAAGAAATAACAGAGCTTTTCTATGTGGAATCTATTTCTGGTGATACGGCTACATGCTTACAGAAATCTACAAAATGCCATGTTGTTTTGCCATTAAATACGTTAGTAGTCGTGGCACAGTTTGGTGAGCCTATTTATCCTTACCTTCAAAAACTCGATTCGGTATGCAACGCACCAGACAGCGACTTGTGGCACACATTAATTGAAGCTGATAATTATCATGCACTGCAACTATTAGAGTATCTATATTCTGGCAAGATAGACTGCATTTATATTGATCCACCGTATAATACTGGCGCAAGAGATTGGAAATATAATAATGACTATGTGGATAGTGCGGATCAATATCGTCATAGCAAATGGCTCTCTATGATGCACAAAAGACTGGTTCTTGCAAAAAAACTGCTCAATCCAAAGAAGTCTGTCTTGATAGTAACAATTGATGAAAAAGAGTATCTTCATCTCGGCTGTCTGCTTGAGGAGATTTTTCCCGAGTCAAAAATACAGATGATCAGCACTGTAATAAACCCCAAAGGTGCTCCGAGATCAACATATTTTGTTCGCATGGATGAATATATCTTTTTCGTCTTTCTCGGGGAAGCCTATCCGCAAAAGCTACACCTAAACGATGATTTTCGAATTAATGCTTCAGATAACCGTGTAAACAAACTTATTCGTTGGCAGGGATTGGCCAAGACGCAGTATTCACGCGCTGGACATCCCGAAACTTTCTATCCGATATATGTGAGTAAGGATTACTCTCATATTGTTGAAATAGGCGATCCCATAGGGAAAGGCGTTGACAGGAATACCATACCCGATAAAGATGGCTGTATTACCGTATGGCCTTTGAATAAGGCATCGGGGGCAGAGGCACAGTGGAGTATTTCTGCCCCAAAGCTTCGTAAAAACCTTGAAAAAGGATATGTTCGACTTGCCGGGAATGGTACAGGAATATACTATCTTACCTCAGGCGTGATTGAGCAGATAGAAAGTGGCGAATTTGAAATAATAGGCAGAAATAGCGATGGCTCAATAATTGTAGATGAGTCAGCCTATCAATATAAATATGTTCCCGGCACTGCATGGCGTGTCACAGCACATGACGCCACAAGATATGGTTCTGATTTGCTAACAAAGCTATTACCGGACAGAAATTTTGCATTTCCGAAATCTCTTTATGCTGTTCATGACGCAATTAAATTCTTTGTAGCAGATAACCCTGATGCACTAGTTCTTGATTTCTTTGCTGGCTCAGGAACAACCTTGCATGCTGTGAATTTAATGAATTCTGAGGATTCGGGACATCGGCATTGTATTCTTGTTACAAACAACGAAGTATCTGAAGCTGAAGCAAAGGAAATGACTTCAAGAGGACTGCATCCTGGCGATGAAGAGTGGGATAAACTGGGTATAGCTCGCTACGTGACATGGCCGCGAACAGTGTGCAGTATTGAGGGGCATGATACTAATGGCCAACCGCTAAAGGGAAACTATCTTGGAAGTGATTCTGATAATCCACGTTCCATGGCAGAAGGATTCGAGGCAAATGCAGTTTTCTTCAAGTTAGGTTTTCTTGATAAGACTTCAGTGGCATTAGGCCGTCAGTTCGTGAAATTACTGCCGATCTTGTGGCTAAAAGCAGGAGCATATGGGCCTTGTCCAGAATTCGACACTGAAGAAGTTCCATCAATATTGATACTGCCAGAAAATCATTTAGCAGTACTGACAGATGAAGCTCAATATGAGGCATTCGCTTCGAGAGTCAATGCTGATGATCGCCTTGAAACGGTTTATATCGTAACCGATTCTGAACCAGGGTATAGAGAGATGATATCAGGATTACATATCAAGGATTCTTACCAGCTATATCGTGACTACCTGGATAATTTTAGGATTAATCGTGGAGGACGCTGAAGATGAAAGTAGAACTGTTTCCATTCCAGAAAATCGCGCTGTATCAGCTGCGGAAGAAGACGGCAGAGGCATTGGGAAGCTATCAGCGCACCCACACCCCACAGGTGCTTTCCTTTACAGCACCCACTGGTGCTGGGAAAACTATCATCCTGGCTTCCCTGATCGAAACCATCTATCATGGCGATGAGGAGTACCCGGATCAGCCGGACGCCATCTTCGTATGGCTTTCCGACTCTCCGGAACTCAACGAACAGTCCCGTGGAAAGATCGATCTGAAGGCAGATAAGATCAGTTTGTCTCAGTGTGTCACCATCACGGATGAGTCCTTT
>CADBQK010000072.1 GCA_902796775.1 uncultured Lachnospiraceae bacterium | reverse complement strand
TTATGAGAGCCGTGTTGTTCATCTGAAACTGGATCAGAATACCTTGGCGCTGATTGACTCTACATACGATATTCTTGAGCAGCAGTCAGATGCAGCTACTATCGAAAAGAGCAAAAAGATGCTTGGACAGATGGAGAGCGTTCTTGGTGCGGATTCTACGATTGATTCTCTCTGCAATGATATCGTCGAGCATTATGAAAAATACAGAGCAAACCTTCTGACTGGCAAGGCGATGATCGTTGCTTATTCCAGACCGATCGCCATGAAGATCTATCGGAAACTCTTGGAGCTGCGTCCTGAGTGGAATGAAAAGATCGGTGTAGTCATGACTGGCGGTAATAATGATCCGGAAGACTGGAAAGAGATTATAGGTACAAAGTCTCACAAGGAAGAACTGGCCAGAAAGTTTAAAGACAACAACGATCCAATGAAGATCGCTATTGTTGTCGATATGTGGCTGACAGGCTTTGATGTACCCTCCCTTGCTACCATGTATGTATATAAACCGATGCACGGCTATAACCTGATGCAGGCAATAGCCCGTGTAAACCGCGTTTTCAGAGACAAAGAAGGCGGCCTGATTGTAGACTATGTCGGTATTGCTTCAGCGTTGAAGGCCGCCATGAAGGAATATACGAAGCGTGATCAGTCCAAGTATGGCGATATGAACATCGCGCTGGTTGCCTATCCGAAGTTTAAGGAAAAACTGCAGGTCTGCAAAGATCTGCTTCACGGATACAATTTCAGCACATTCTTCGGCGGATCGCCTCTTGCCATGGCAAAGGCTGTCACCGGCGGCGTGAACTTTGTCCTGGATCCCCATGCTCCGGAGCGAAAGGATCTGTTCCTGAAAGAAGCAATGCTCCTGAAACAGTCTCACTCCCTCTGCTCCAGTATGGTAACAGATCAGGAGCGGCATGAGGCGGCCTACATGGAGGCTGTCAGGTCCACTGTTATAAAGATCACCTATGGTGGAACCGGAGGCAAGACACTTTCACTTAAAGAAATCAATGCTCAGATCAATGAACTTCTGAAGGCAAGCGTACAGAGTGAAGGAGTCATCAGCCTGTTTGATAGCAAATCTGTCGGTGAGAATTTCAACCTGTTTGACCCCGCAGTAATGGATGAAATCTCCCGGATGAAGGAGAAAAATATCGCGGTTGAGATCCTGAAGAAGCTGATGGCGGAGCAGGTTGCGATCTATAAGCGGACCAATGTTGTTCAGTCAGAGAAATTCTCGGAGAAGATCACTAAGCTCATGAATGCTTACTACAATGGTCTGATAACCAACGAGGAGGTTATCAAGGAGCTGTTGAAAGCTGCGGAGGAAATAACGCAGCTCTATAAGAACGGTAAGAAGCTTGGTCTTACGCAGGAGGAACTGGCCTTTTATGATGCTTTGACCAAGCCAGAACATATCCAAGATTTCTACAAGAACAATGAGCTCATTGCGCTTACCCATGAGCTTACAGAAATGCTCCGAAAAAACCGTACCATTGACTGGCAGAAGAAAGAAACAGCCAGAGCCACAATGAGGAAGATGGTCAAGCGGTTATTGAAAAAATATAAGTATCCGCCTGAAGACTATGAAGAAGCAATCAGCACAGTTATTAGCCAGTGCGAAATGTGGACAGACAATATGGATATGGCACCTGTTTCTGCATCTCCCGATAACCCTGTGGTCTATAGTTTTAAGGAACCAGAGCTGCAGATGGTAGCAGAACCGACTGTAGAATACGGAACGAAAGACGAAAAGAAGTGAGGCGGCAAAAATGAACAAGATCGATAAAACTGATTCACTTACAAAAATTCTCTCTCACCGTCGTTTTACCGTTGACGTTTTTCAGCGGGAATACCGTTGGGGACGGAAACAGATTGAGCAGATGATCTCTGACTTTCAGGATACTTTTGAGGAATTCTATGATCCGAAGGATCATGATACACCGGAGGAAGTCGAGAATTATGGTTACTATTACATGGGCTGCATCATCTGCACAGGCGGTTCTCCGAATAAAATTATCGACGGCCAGCAACGTCTGACATCACTGACATTGCTTCTGATCTATCTGAACAACCTTCAAATGGAACAGGCGGTTCAGGGATTTCGGACTGTGAAGTTTGAGGACATGATCTATGATGATCATTATGGTAAAAAGAGCTTCAATATCGATGTTGATGATCGCCAGTTATGTCTTGAAGCTTTGCTTTCAAACAATAATACGTATCAGCCCGATAATGAAAGTGCTCAGAACATGATGGACCGGTATAGGGATATCGAAGATCTGTTCCCGGATGATTTGAAGGGTGAAGCGCTGGAGTATTTCATCTATTGGTTGAAAGAAAAGGTACTCCTTTTGGAAATTGATACCCCATCCGAGGATGAAGCACACACAATTTTCCTGACCATGAATGACCGTGGCCTTAGCCTGAACAGTGCTGAAATGATGAAGGCATATGTAATGCAGCAGATCATCGAGGCGGACAGAGCTTTAGTCAATCATCGTTGGCAAGATAATATCAACCGGATCAAAAGTGCATCTTCCTACGATTCCAGCGGTGTCGTAAATACCGAAGATGTTGAGTTCATTTCAACGTGGCTCCGAGCTAAGTATGCCCAAACCCTTCGTGAAGGTAAACGAGGCGCTAACGATGAAGATTTCGAGCTCCTGGGCGAGAAATTCCATACATGGGTGCGTAGCAATGCCAAGGCCAAGATGGGACTTAACAAGTCCGTCGATTACAAGAATCTTGTGATGACGGAGATGACCCGTGTTACAGATCTTTATCTAAAACTGAAGGAATACAGTACTACTCTGACTACTGGGTATGAGGAGGTGTTCTATAACGCTAATCGAGATTTGAACTATCAGACCACCATGATTATTTCTGCTGTTTGCAATGATGATACAGAAGAAGACATTAAGCGGAAAATCCAGATGGTCTCAAAGTTCGTCGATGATTTCGCTTCTATCCGTATCTTCAATTTCAAGAAGGTCAACTGGAATACGAATAAGTATCTTTTATTCCGTGTTATGCGCGAGATCCGCAATCAGGATTGTCGGACTGTTGGCATGGTATTAGTAAGAGCACTTCGTCGTATGGATGTAAGCATCGATGCTATCACTAAATTTAGCCTGAACCAGTTCTCCGGAAGATATATGCTGCACCTATTGGCAAGGTTCACCTCTTATGTGAATACAAAGATGGGTAATCCTTCCCAGTTCGATGTATATGTTGATAGGAAGCGTAAGGGCAACACCTATGACATAGAGCATATTTTACCTGATGATTACGATAGCTATCAGGATGATTTTGCAACCGCGGATGAATTCCAGACAAGCAGGCAGATGAT
>CADBQK010000071.1 GCA_902796775.1 uncultured Lachnospiraceae bacterium | reverse complement strand
GAAGAAGGCACATCCCTCGAGCTGGAAAAAGGAGATGTAATCGAACTCACAGGAGAAGATGGAGAGGAAAAGCCATTCGCAGTCCTGGATATCATTGAGTATGAGCACTGTATATATATGATCCTCATGGCAGCAGATGAAGATCAGGATGAAGACGAAGCCCAGGATGTAGTCATCCTCGAAGGAAAAGAAGATCCCGACGACCCCGAAACCCTCAGCTTCGAACCCGTCGAAGACGACCTCACCACCCGCGCCATCTTCGCCGTATTCAGAGAAAGAAACCGCGACGAATACAACTTTGTCGACAGCGAGTAACAGACCAGAGCAGTCGACAATAACAAACACACCGGGAGTGGATGCGAAAGCTTGCTTTCAGGCATCCACTCCCGGTGTGTTTGTTATGGGAGGCGGTCACGTCGGTGACCGCCTCCCAACTGAGCAAACGAAGTTTGCGAAGTTGTCGACAGCAAAAGGAAACAGAATCCCCCAAAAGAGGTTGACGGTGGTAAACTGAGCAAACGAAGTTTGCGAGGTTGTCGACAGCAAAAGGAAACAGAATTCCCCAAACGAAACAATTAATTAAAATCCAGATATTCTTTCTCCATCCGGATCACTTTCAACATACTCTCCCGGCTGGGGGCACCGAAGGTTTTTCGCTGCTGGACGCAGGTTTGCAGACTGATGGCATCATAGATGTCTTCCTGGAATACAGGACTGATCTTCTGGTATTCTTCCAGCGGCAGTTCATCCAGGGATTCATCACGCTCAATACAAGTAAGGACCAGCTGGCCGATCAGGCTGTGGGCATCCCGGAAAGGAACACCGTGCGAGACCAGATAATCTGCTGCATCGGTGGCGTTGGTAAAGCCTCTCTTACTGCTTTCCTGCATAACATGGCGGTTTACTTTCATGGTATTGATCATACCGTCAAAGAGGGTAATGCAGCCCTTAACAGTATCGATTGCATCAAAGACAAACTCTTTGTCTTCCTGCATATCCTTATTATAAGCAAGCGGCAGTCCTTTCATGGTGGTCAGCAGCTGCATCAGAGCACCGTACACTCTTCCGGTTTTACCGCGGATCAGCTCAGCGATATCCGGGTTTTTCTTCTGCGGCATCAGGGAGCTGCCGGTCGAGTAAGCATCATCCAGTTCGATAAATTTGTATTCATTGCTGTTCCACAGGATGATTTCTTCGCAGAAACGGGAAAGATGCATCATGATCGTGGAAAGAGCTCCCAAAAGCTCGATCAGATAATCCCTGTCTGAGACGGAATCCATGCTGTTGAGTGTCGGCCCGTAGAAATCAAGCAGCTTTGCAGTCAGTTCACGGTCCAGAGGGTGGGTAGTCCCGGCGAGTGCACCTGCTCCCAAAGGACAGTAATTCATGCGCTCCCTTATATCGTACAGTCTGCCCCTGTCCCTGCGGAGCATCTCGAAATAGGCTCCGAAATGGTGAGCCAGTGTAACTGGCTGAGCCTTCTGCAGGTGGGTGAAACCGGGCATGTAGGTATCGATATGTTCTTCCATGTGATCCAGAATCGAAGTCAGGAGACGTTTCAGAAGCGAATCAATCTCATCAATCTCATCTCTGGTATAAAGCTTCATGTCCAGAGCTACCTGATCATTCCGGCTGCGGCCGGTATGCAGCTTCTTGCCGGCATCCCCTGCACGCAGCGTGAGCTCAGACTCAATGAAACTGTGGATATCCTCATAATCGTCACCGATGATCAAAGTTCCGTCATCAATTTCCTCGCGGATTTCTTTCAGGGTAGCAATGATCGTATTCTTTTCGTCATCTGTCAGGATGCCGACAGCGGCCAGCATGGTTACATGTGCCATGCTGCCTTCGATATCCTGACGGTAAAAGCGTTTATCATATGTAATGGACGCATTAAAGCTGTCTGCCAGCTCATTTTCAGCCTTGGTAAAACGGCCTCCCCATAACTTCATATCGGATTCCTTCCTTCTTTCTTTTCCTTCTGGTCTGTTTCAGGTGATTGCGAAGCTCTGCCAGAAGATATGCAGGAACTGCACAAAAACGGAGTCAGGTGATGCAGCTTTGCATTCACCTCTTTACTCTGCTGATTACCCGGAGCTTTTGTCCCATCATAACATAAAGAAATCGAAAAAGAAACAGGTTTACAAGTCTCTGGCAGTATGTTATAATACCCAAGTCTGTGAACGGCCTGTACCCGGATCTAGGAGACTCCGACCATTTCCTGGTACATGGCAAATGTAATAATAAGGAGGAAATATCATGGTAACAAAAGAGATGAAGCAGGAAATTATCGAGAAGTATGGGAAGACCCCCGGGGATACAGGCTCTCCGGAAGTACAGGTAGCTCTTCTTACTGCAAGGATTTCAGATCTGACAGAGCATCTTAAGGTCCACAAGAAAGATCATCATTCCAGACGAGGCATGCTGAAGATGGTCGGCCAGAGACGTGGCCTTCTTGATTATCTCAAGAAGACAGATATCGAGAGATACAGGGCGATTGTGGAGAAGTTAGGCCTCAGAAGATAAGATACTGCGCAACGCCGGGCCCATGCGCCCGGCGTTCATTGCGTGAAGGTATGAGAAGAAGAAGGAGAAGGTAATGGCGAAAGAATTTAAAACTTACACAATGGAGCTGGCAGGCAGGACGCTGCGCGTTGATATCGGCCGTGTAGCTGCTCAGGCAAATGGCGCTGCCCTGATGTATTACGGAGATACAGCAGTCCTTTCTACTGCGACAGCTTCCCAGAAGCCCAGAGACGGGATCGACTTTTTCCCGCTTAGCGTAGATTATGAAGAAAAAATGTATTCCGTCGGGAAGATTCCCGGAGGATTCAACAAGAGAGAGGGAAAGGCCAGCGAGAATGCAGTCCTGACCTGCAGAGTCATCGATCGGCCTATGCGTCCGCTTTTCCCGAAGGACTATCGCAATGATGTAACCCTGAGTAATCTGGTGCTTTCCGTAGATCCGGACTGCAGCCCGGAGTACACAGCTATGCTTGGTTCCGCAATCGCGACATCAATCTCGGATATTCCTTTCGCAGGTCCCTGTGCGATGACACAGGTCGGCCTGATCGACGGGCAGTTCATCATCAATCCGACAAATGCCCAGAAGGTGGTTTCTGACCTGGCTCTGACAGTTGCTTCTACCAGGGAGAAGGTCATTATGATCGAGGCTGGTGCCAATGAAGTACCTGAGCAGGTCATGATCGAGGCTATCTATAAGGCACATGATATCAATCAGGAGATCATCCGTTTTATGGATCAGATCATAGCGGAGTGCGGTCTGCCTAAGCATGATTATGAGCATTACGAGATTCCGGAAGAGCTCAACGAAGAGATCCGCAGGCTGGTTCCCCCCGCCCAGATGGAGGAAGCGGTATTTACGGATGTGAAGCAGGTGAGGGATGAAAATATCCGCCAGATTAAAGATAAGCTTGCTGAAGAGCTGGCAGAGCATGAGGATTGGCTGCCGCTGATCGACGATGCAGTTTATCAATATCAGAAGAAGACTGTCCGCAAGATGATCCTTGTGGATCACAAGCGTCCCGATGGCCGTGCAATCGACCAGATCCGGCCTCTGGCAGCAGAAGTGGATCTTTTTGCCAGAGCTCATGGATCGGCGATGTTCACTCGCGGGCAGACACAGATCTGTACGATGACGACCCTCGCACCTTTGTCCGATGCACAGCGGGTAGACGGGCTGAATGAGTTCATTACCTCCAAGAGGTATATGCACCATTATAATTTCCCTTCCTACTCTGTAGGCGAGACAAAGCCTCAGAGAGGACCGGGCAGACGTGAGATCGGGCATGGCGCACTGGCAGAGAGAGCATTACTTCCGATGCTTCCCTCCGAGGAAGAGTTCCCCTACGCAATCCGTACAGTATCCGAGACCTTTGAGTCCAATGGATCCACCTCCCAGGCTAGTGTCTGCGCCTCCACCATGTCTCTTATGGCAGCTGGCGTACCAATCAAAAAACATGTGGCAGGTATTTCCTGCGGTCTTGTGACCGGGGAGAGCGACGATGATTATCTGGTACTGACAGATATCCAGGGGCTTGAGGACTTCTTCGGCGATATGGATTTCAAGGTAGCAGGTACCCATGACGGTATCACTGCGATCCAGATGGACATTAAGATCCATGGCCTGACCAGGCCGATCGTGGAAGAGGCAATCTCCCGGGCAAAGCAGGCCAGGGAATATATCATCAATGAAGTGATTGCTCCTGTGATTCCTGAGCCCAGGAAAGAGCTGTCTCCTTATGCTCCCAAGATCGAGCAGATCACGATCGATCCGGCTAAGATCGGGGAAGTGGTCGGCCCTAAGGGCAAGGTCATCAATCAGATCATTGATGAGACCGGCGTGAAGATCGACATCAACGATGATGGTGCTGTATCGATATGCGGCGTAGATAAGGCTGCCATTGATAAGGCAAAGGAAATTGTGCAGATGATCGTTTCCGACTTTGAGGAAGGAAAGATCTATACTGGTAAAGTTGTCAGCATTAAAGAGTTTGGCGCATTCCTCGAGTTTGCACCCGGTAAGGAAGGTATGGTTCATATCTCCAAGCTTGACAAACGCCGCGTAAACAGGGTTGAAGATGTACTTACCCTCGGTGATGTTATCCAGGTCAAGTGCCTGGGCAAGGACAGAATGGGAAGAGTAAGCTTCTCCAAAAAGGATGTCTAAAAATCCCGTCTCCGGCGTGAGAGACATGAAAAGATAAGGATCAGAGGCTGCAGGGATCGTTTTTTTTCCTGCAGCCTTTTTCTGCTTTCATTCTGTATGGCAAATGTGGTATGATAAAAAGCAGTCAGCAGAACAAAGATAATCTTGTTAAAACAGGTAGAAGGGGGATCCCGGTATGATCGTAAAGATTTGCCCGCTGTGCGACAGCGAGATGAAAAAGGCACATTACTGTGACGTCTGCCATTCCTTTGTCTGGAAGCCGACAATACTGGATGTGCATTACAATACAGAATCAAGAGGCAGGGGCGAGGTGGACTGCGCCTATGGGGAGCTGCATGACAAATATGATCATCACCAAAGCCATATCGAAAGGCAGCACAGAGAAAATGAGGCTTACTGGCGGGAACATGAACGCCAGCAGAAGGAGTTTGAAGAGCGTCGGCACGGCCAGAAACGGCAGACCGCAGCAAAAAAGGGTACCGCGGCTGCCGATCATGCTGAGGTTTTCGGCACACAGGTAAAGAAAAAGAAGAATTCCAGCGGCGGATGCGGCGGGTGCCTGGTCTGGATCATAGTTGCTTTCTTTGTGATCCGGATCATAGCAGGTGTGGGCGGCCTGTCGAATGTTTTCAGCAGGAACCTGAGATACTGGATCTGGAAGCTGGAGCATCAGGTTCTGAATATTTCCCGGGAAATGGATGGGGCAAACATGGATCTGGCAGTCGGTGAGCTGTCTGCCGGGGATAATCCTGTTCTTCCGTATATAACATACGGGAAATATACGGAGTACGACCTGGGGGATGCGGCAGATTGGGAGTATGCACTGATAGATCTGGAGACAGGCGGGGCTGTCTGATATATCTGGAGATCATTTTATATTTAGAAAACAGAAGTGGCAGATATCTGTGTTTTACGCAGACTCTGCCTTTTTTTGTGTCGGGGGCTCAAAGAAATGTGCCGGTCGATGCGGATATCTTGCAAAGAGTAAAAATAAACAGAATCTATAGCAGAAATCATGTATTCAATATGAACAATATACAATATATTATTTGTATTTACATCGAAAATTATCCATGTTATACTATAATTGCATCATATTTTTGCTGTTATCTGGTAACATTAACAATGCATACTGTAGAATGCATCCTAAAGGAGGAGGAGAGTGAAGTTGAAAAAGAATTTGGCATTTTTTCTGACTCTTGTATTGGCGGTCACAATGACTGCCGGGACAACAGTTCCCGCACTTGCGTCAGAAGGCAGCGATAATCCTTACGAGCTGATCATGATTGAAGAACCAAAACCTTCATCGGGAACAGGTGTGGTCAGTGAAGGATCCGGGGGATCCGATTCTGCAGAAGCTGACCAGGGATCTGGCCAGGATGAAAATGCCGATCCGTACAAAGGCGGCGGGGGCGGCGGCGATCCGTACAAGGGTACGACAGGCAGCACCAGTGATCCTTATAAGGGCACGGGCGGCGATGCGCAGCCTGCGGAAACGGAAGCAGCTGTCGAGCATCACGAAAACTATGTTCCGGAGCCTGGTGAGGGCGCGAAATATACGGTGACTGTCACGGACGATGGCTGGGTGAAGATCGAAAATGAAGGCGGAGAGACTCTTGGCCTTTCACAGACTTCCGGCGTACAGATCATCGAGGACGATGGATTTGCGTTCAAGGATATGAACCAGAATGGGTCTCTGGATGTCTACGAGGACTGGAGAAAACCTGTCGAGGAGCGTGCGCAGAACCTGGCAGAGCAGATGCAGGGCGCGGAAAAGGCTCTGATGCTGGCCCATGGCGGCTGGGATGGGGATTTCACGACAGAGCCTCTTGCAGACGATGACGCTACAGCCGTATATCTGCGTGCCGGCGGACGCGGCGGCGTTACACGTGCGATTTCAAACGGCGGCGGTGCCCATGCAAAATGGACCAATGCCATTCAGGAAGTGGCAGAGAGCTGCCTGTATGGCATCCCGGCTATGATCTCGATCGATCCAAGCAACATTTCCGGCCTGGTCGAGAGTGTATCTCTCGCTTCCACGATGGATCCCGAGCTGGCAGCTGAGATCGGAAAAGAGACGGCTAAGCAGTACCGTGCGGCGGGCGTGACCGCGCTGCTCGGACCGCAGGTCGATATCTCTTCTCCGGTCATGAGCCGTGCCGGCGGAACCTATGGAGAGGATCCGCAGCTGACGCTTGATATTGCAACTGCCTATGTGAACGCCATGCAGTCTACCTATGATGAGAATGGGGAAGACCTCGGCTGGGGCAGTGAATCCGTCTACTGCTTTACCAAGCATTACGGCGGTGCCGGCTCTACAGAAGGCGGACGCGACGATCATACCTATGCCGGCAGATATACCGTATTTCCGGGAGAGAATCTGGAAGCGCACCTGATCACCTACTTTGACGGTGTTTTCAATCTCCCCGGCAAGACGAAGAGCTCCGGTATCATGACAGAATATGCGATCAACGTCGACAAGGATGGCAATCCGTTCGGCGGAGAGTGGGCTGGCGCATATAATGAGTTTATGTACAGCCTGCTGGATGAAGTTGGCTATGACAGCCTCAAGATTACTGACTGGGGTGTGTTCGGCGGACTCGGCGATAAGACCGGCGGTCTGTGGGGAACAGAGGAATTGAGCGAGCCTGAACGAGTGGCTCTCGGATTTGAGCGTGGTGTCAACGTTCTTGGCGGCTACGGCGGCTATGGCGGAATCGGTGCAATCGCGGAGGGTTATGATGTCCTTGCCGGCAGGATCGGAGAGGAGGAGGCCAATGCCATTCTCACTAAAGCGGCTTATAACTACATCCTTGTGATGATGAATCTGAAGATGTTTGAGCAGCCTTACAACGACAGTGCTTATGCAGACTCCATTATTTTCAGTGAAGATGCAAACGCATTCGGGCTTGAGACTCAGAAAAAATCTGTTGTCATGATCAAGAATGACGGTGTTCTTACCGGAGAAGCAAAAGCTGATAAACCAAAGGTCTATGTACCTTATGTATACAGCACAGGTTTCTCTGTAAGCTGGATGAGCGGTATCAGTGCTGGATCGCCTTCCTGGGCACCCGGCCTTGATCTGGACAAGCTTGGCCAGTATTTCGATGTCGTAACCGATACGCTCGGCGAGCCAGGCGGCGAGGCAGATGCGGAAGGCAATAAAGCTTTTACGAAAGAAGATATTACAAGGGCGACGGCAGAAGAAATCGCGGATTGTGACTACATCCTGGTCGGGATGACTGGTGCATACAGTCCTTCCTACAGCTCTTATCTGCAGGGCGCATTCGCGCCGCCTGCGGAAGTGGAAGGCGAAGAGGTCTACTATCCTCCGTCTCTGCAGTATGGCGAGTATACAGCAGACACGGCACGGGATCCTTCCATCAGCGGGAATACTATAGACGGTACGAAGGAGAACCGTTCCTACAAAGGGGTGACCGCGCCGGCAGATCCGAATTACGGACATCTGGAAGCTCTGCAGTATGCAGATTCGATTGCCGGTGATATCCCTGTGATCGCAGCAGTAAGTATGGAAAGAGGTATGGTCTGGACAGAGGTCGAGCCTCTGTGCGACGTCATTTTTGTCTCCTATAATTCTCAGAAACTTGATGCCATCGCGCAGATGATCCTCGGTCAGGCAGAGCCTCAGGGTCTTCTTGTCTTCCAGCAGCCGGCTTCTATGGAAGCAGTTGAGGCACAGACAGATGACGTACCCCGTGATCTTGAGTGCTATAAAGATGCTGCCGGAAACACCTATGATTTCGCATTTGGTATGAACTGGAGCGGCGTCATCCAGGATGAGCGCACAGCGAAGTATTCTGCTGCACCGCTTACCAAGGTACAGAGCCATGACTTCGGAGACAAGCTGAAGGCGGCAGGAGAATAAGCTTTTCTGCAGCAAGTAGGAAGACCGGATGGGAGGTGCTGGTGGAAAGGTACATCAGCGTTTCCGCGGGAACTGCTGAACATAGACCAGAATATCTGCCGGAATACCAACAAGAGTATTTACCGGAATAAAAAGGTTATGCTGCAGAAGTTCCTTAGAAAGGAGGATAAATAATGACTAATTTTCTGTCATCACTGCTGTCCCCGATTTTTACACCGATGGGCGTCAGTGAAGCGGATTTGAACTCATATCTGAACCAGCTCTCGGGGTATGTATATGCAATCCTGGCTGTTCTGATCGCAATGATCGTGATCCTGATCGTCGCGCAGAAGGCAAAGAAAGGGAATCGTTTCATTATCCGCCTGGCAGCCATCCTGGGTGCCCTGGCAATCATTGTAGGAATTGTAAATGCGATTTGCTTCGGACCCATGTACACGGCTGTTTCCAGTTATCTGAATGCTTCCAAAGTAGAGCTTTCGGATGAAACAGTGGCACAGAGCCGTGCGACTGTCCAGAAGGTCGGAGAGGAGGGCGTTGTCCTGTTGAAGAACGACGGGATCCTTCCTCTTGCGGAAAGTACGAAACTGAATGTTTTCGGATGGTCTTCCACTAATCCGATCTATGGAGGAACCGGATCCGGCTCTTCCAGCTCTGCAGATGCTGTCAGCATCCTGCAGTCCCTGCAGAATGCAGGATTTGAGACAAATGAAGGCCTGAGCGGTATGTATGTCCAGTACCGTGCAGAGCGTCCGACCATTGCGATGGCTTCCCAGGACTGGACCGTCCCGGAGCCTCCGGTCAGCGTTTACAATGACAACCTGATCGGCGCTACAAAGGAATTTTCCGATACGGCCGTAATCGTGATCGGACGTTCCGGCGGCGAGGGTGCGGACCTTCCTATGGATATGAAAGCGGTCCTGGACGGGACCTACAACCCCGCTGCGAAGATTTCCGCAGCACCTGGCAACTATGGCTACATGAATGCAGTTGCTTCCAACAACGGTGCGTATGATGATTTTGAGGCGGGAGAGTCTTATCTGGAGCTCTCCGTTACCGAGGAGAACCTGGTCGAAAAGGTCTGCTCTGAGTTCGATAAGGTCATCGTGATCATCAATGCTAATAACGCGATGGAGCTTGGATGGGTTGATGAATATCCGCAGATCGGTGCGGTCCTGCTGGCTCCGGGTTCCGGTATTACCGGTTTTGCAGCTCTTGGCGAAATCATGAGCGGCGCGGTCAATCCTTCCGGAAGGACCGTAGATACCTTTGTGAAAGATCTGTTCGCAACCCCGTATATCAACAACATCGGACAGATGTCCTACTCCAATGTAGACGATTTGAAGAAACAGATTGCGGCAGCAGACGGGGCTTTTGAGGGCACGATCAGCTTTGCCAACTATGTTGAAGGTATCTATGTCGGCTACAAATATTACGAGACGGCTGCCGATGACGG
>CADBQK010000070.1 GCA_902796775.1 uncultured Lachnospiraceae bacterium | reverse complement strand
GCAATACCAAGTTCTCTGGAGCGTGATGAAACATAGATCCTCCGGAAATATGCTGCATATTGATGCTCCATCTTACCGGGATCCTCTCCATCGCATAGAATCGCTGCGGCCTGCTCTCCGGCAATACGGCCCAGCTCATACCAGGAGGGAGCCAGTGATGCGATGCCGCATCCTGCACAGATGCTCTCTTCCGCAGTGATGACCGGAGTCTTTGCTTCCCTGCAGATCTCATCAATTGTCTGCATGTTAGCGGCTGCCATATGATCTGCGGGTATATAAAGCGCATCGCATTTGCCTGCAGCTTCCATAGCAGCATCTGAAAGTCCCCGGGTATCCGCATATGAGTAATAAGAACATCGGTAACCTGTATCCTCCAGGTATTTTCGTATATGCTGGGCCTGATAAGATGAGACATACTCATCAGAGCAGTACAAAATACCGATCTTTTTTGTCTCCGGGAGAAGTTCTGCAAACATCGCCGCCTGTTTTTCAAGAGGTACTGCCCCGGAAGTGCTGGTAATCTTCCATTTTGATCTGTTTTCTGCCTCCGGCAATCCCTGGACTGCAGATGAATAATCCAGAGAGGTGATCCCCACAACGGGAATCCCGCTTCCCCCGGCACTAACAGCTGCACGAAGAGCACCTGTTCCGTTTGCCAGGATCAGATCTGCACCCTTTTCGCCGAAGCTTTCCATGATCGATTTATACCTGGCCGGATCATTCTCTGCATTTTCTGTCAGGAATGAAACCTGATCTCCCAGCCTGGCTTTCACTGCTTCTTCAAACCCTGATGCTGCATCCTGCAGAGCTATTTGATCTGCTGACTGGCAGATACCGATCAGAATAGGGCCTTCCTTCCCCTGCTGGCCGGTTTCACCTTGCTTTTCCGGCTCTGCAGAGGATGTCTCCGTACTGACGCTTTCCCGGCTGTCTTCGCTTACGGCCTCACTTTGTGAAGCACTTTGGGATGAACGAGCTGCGCAGGATGCTGAAATCAGCAGAAATGCTGCAGTCAGAGTAATCATAAATGTTATCTGAATCCATCTTTTCATGGCTCTCATGTATAAGGCCTCCATGGCTTTTCTTTTGTCTCCCTGCAAAAGGACATACTTCATACAGTATAGTGCATCTCAGATGCGAAAGTCAAGAAATGCTCTTTTTGCGCTATATATATTCTGCTGTACATATTCTTTCATCCTGTATTTCTATTTGACAAGCCAAAAGATACTTGTATAATGGAATGGGATACAAAACAGGCGAGACCGGATAACCGGTTTCTTAATGACAGCGAGAATGGAGGTTATTTATGCTGCGTCATCTGCTGAACCCGCTGGATTTCTCAGTTGAAGAACTTGACAAACTGATGGACCTTGCTGTTGATATTGAAAAAAACCCTGATAAGTATGCACATGCATGCGACCGCAAGACACTTGCCACTTGTTTTTATGAACCAAGCACACGTACCCGGCTGAGCTTCGAAGGAGCGATGTACCATCTCGGGGGTCATGTCCTTGGTTTTTCTTCTGCCGATTCCAGTTCTGCTTCTAAAGGAGAGAGTGTTTCCGACACGATACGGGTCATCTCCTCCTATGCAGATATCTGTGCTATGCGCCATCCCAAAGAAGGTGCTCCGCTGGTTGCTTCCCTGAAGTCCTCGATCCCGGTCATCAATGCCGGCGACGGCGGACACCAGCATCCGACCCAGACACTGACCGATCTTCTGACGATCCGCTGCCTGAAGGGAAGATTGAGCAACATGACCATCGGTCTGTGCGGCGACCTGAAATTCGGCAGGACTGTTCACTCCCTGATTGAGGCTCTTTCCCGCTATGAGGGGATCCATTTCATCCTGATCTCACCTCCTGAGCTGCGTGTTCCGGGCTATATCACAGAGCTTCTGCGCAGCAAGAACCTGTCCTTTGCAGAAGTACAGAGTCTGGAAGAGGCGATCCCGGATCTGGATATCCTCTATATGACCAGGGTTCAGAGAGAACGTTTCTTCAATGAGGATGACTATATCCGTATGAAAGACTTCTACATCCTGAACAAAGCCAAAATGAAAGCTGCTCCGGAGGATATGCTTGTACTTCATCCGCTTCCCCGTGTCAATGAGATCTCGGTCGAGGTAGATGATGATCCGAGAGCCTGCTATTTTAAGCAGGCCCGCTACGGTATGTATATCCGTATGGCTCTTATTCTTACCCTGCTGGGACTGGAGGTGCAGTCATGTTAAATATAAGCGGACTGGAAAATGGTGTTGTACTTGACCATATCCCTGCCGGGATGAGCATGGAGCTGTATAAATATCTGAATCTTGATAAATATGACAGCCAGGTTGCGATCATCAAAAATGCAGACAGCGAGAAAATGGGAAAGAAGGATATCATTAAGATCTCCGGAGAGCTGGATAAGTCCAATCTTGATGCTATCGGCTTCCTGAACAAAAACATTACTGTCAATTTCATTTCCAACGGCAGAGTCGTGGATAAGCGAAGACTCAGTCTTCCCAAAACCCTGAAAAACATTATTAAGTGCAAGAATCCGCGATGCATTACTTCTATTGAGCAGGAGCTGCCGCATGTTTTCTTCCTCGCAGATCCGGAAAATGCCGTTTACCGCTGCCGCTACTGTGAAGAAAAATATACAAAATAAACCATAAAACACGAACGGGAGGCATTACAGCCTCCCGCTTTTTTGTTTCTGAATATACGCTGATCCAAGTGAGGATCAAGGGATACCGGCACTTTCTATTTCCATTTACCGCATTTACTGCACCGGTATCCGATGATCGTGGGCTGCATTTCTGTATGGGTCACAGCAGCATGATGGATGCTTACCGGCTCGCCATATACATCTACCCCATGATATGAAGAATGCAGATTAAAAACCCTCTCCCATTCTTGATAGGCTCTCTGGTAGATCTCGCCGCCGGTCACTCCTTCCTTCTCCAGTCTTGCCAGCTCTTCTTCATAAGGAGCACACTCTTCTTCACAATGTCTGGCATGTGCTTCCTTTGCAGCCAGATCAGCTGCCTGTATGTCGACCTTGTCCTTTTGGGCAATAGAGTACACCGGAAACTGCCTGCCGCATCCGCACTCCTGTGCATACATCAGATCCGGATAAACCACTTCATCCCAGGCCGGAGAGTCTGTTACTGTCCGGCTGACCTGAGTACTTACGGGTACATAACTATGTATACATTCTCCTGATGACGATCCCGGATCTTTTGTTTCCCCGGATTCTGCCAAACAGTCAGCACCGGACTCTTTTTCCGTACCCGGTATTTGATAAGTCTGCGTTTTTCCATCTGTGTTTTTCTTCTTCTTTCCTTTTACCGTGATGATATAACAGATTTTCTTTTTCCCGGAAGAGGCAAAAACCTTTGCCTTTCCCTTCCTTCTTGCATATACCTTTCCGGACTGCGTTACACGCAGTATCTTTTTATTACTGCTTTTCCAGTGCACTTTCCCCTTCAGCCCATGCTTTTTCAGCCTCCTTTTCTGCCCTCTGCGCATAGAAATCCTGTACTTCTTTTTTTTCGCTGCTGTTTTTTTCTTAACGGCTGCTTCAGCCTTCATATCGAAGAATACCTTCCCAGGTAAGCAGGTTTCACCAAACAGCCCGCTGATCAGAAAACTGCTGATCCAAAGCAGCAGTACAGAGCAAGCTGCTGCTTTTATCCCGGGAACCGGATGTTTATGATCCGGACTCTGTCTGTTCTGATTCATCCGCTCTCCCTCCTATAAACGATTTCTCTTGTAGATAACAAGTATGATCACAACAGCACTCAAAAGGAACAGAATTGTCCACAGCAGGGGATGCATCAAAGCGCCGGTCTTTACAGCAGCACGGCTCTCTTTATTTTTCCCGGGTTTGATGACCTGCTTTTTCTTCTCCGGTTTTTCTACATAAACTGTCTGATCCTGATCGGACAGATCTTCATGGACTGCGATACGATTCCCCTCGCTGTCCAGCAGTTCCTCAAAAACGACCAGATGCTTCCCTGCCAGTTTCTTTGCAGAAATCCTAAAAGAAACCTCTTGTGTGCCATCTGTCAGACTTCCCTCTTTGGAACTCTTTTTGCCGGCTGTGAAGCTTACCGCTTTTGTCTTTGCCTTTACAGCTTTGCCGGTCGTCTTATCCATCAGCTTACCTTTTAAGACATATTTTTTCCCTGCAGTCAGGCCTTTATAGCTGACTGTATCGATGATCCGCGCTTTCTGACCGGCTTTGACCGTATGTGTGCCTGTTTCTTCATCTTCAGCACTTGTACGGATCTGCACGATCTGTATACTTTGATCTTCATCATCGATATCTTCATGAGAAGCAATCCACTCTTTGTCCCTGTACAGCTTCTCAAATGCCACCAGTGCTGTCCCGGCAAGCTGGGAACTGTCAAAGGAGAAGCTGAGGGTCACTTTTCCGGAAAAGTGCCTGCCATCTGCCTCCGCTTTTGCCAGGCCTTCTTTCTCCAGATCCGCAAAGGTAAAGCTTCCGGATGCCGTTATCTCCTTCCCATTCTGCATGAAGGGCCTTTGGCTGCTCTTTTCCATCAGCCTTCCTTTCACTGTATATGTTTTTCCGATAAGCAGGTTTTTAAGAAGAACCGTATCCTCAATGACTGTCTTTTTTCGAGCTTGGCTTTCATGCGTACTGCTTTCCTTATCCTGGGCTGTTGTCCGGAAATCGATCAAATCTATACTCTGATCTTCATCTGAAAGATCCTCATGATGGGCGATCATTGTCCCGCCCTGCCAGAGTTTTTCAAATACGACTGCTCTGTGACCGGCAAGCATTGAAGCATCAAAGGGAAACTCCATCTGTACTGTCCCTGAATAATGTTTGCCGTCTTTACCCAGCTTTGTTTCCTTAGCGGACCGGATATCTTTCCAGGAAAAAGTCTTCTCCGACTTAATCTCTTTTCCGCCCGAAAGCAGAGGCTTGCCTGTACGGGCATCCATCAGCTGTCCAGTCAGGCGGTAATTCTGTCCGGTAAGCAGATTCTCTACTGTTACCAGGTCTGTCACAACAGTTCCGCCTGATGCCTTTGCTTCATGCGTCCCGCTCTCTTTACTAAAAGCCTGTGTATGAAGGTCGACCACATCGACCGTCTGCTCTTCATCATCGATATCCTCATGCTGTGCGATCAGATATCCCTCCCGGTAAAGACGCTCAAATACAACCAGGCATTTGCCGGTCAGCAGGGTGGAATCGAGTTTATATTCCAGATCAATGCTGCCTCCGAAAAATCTGCCGTCTTCAGACAGCCAGGTATCTTTCCGGCTGCGGATATCCTCATAGGAAAAGCGTCTTGAAGCAGTCACTTCCGAGCCGTTGACAAGAATCGCTTTTCCGCTCTGTTTATCCATCAGTTTTCCGCTGACTGTGTATGTCTTTCCCGTCTGCAGCATATCGATTCTGACTGTATCTGTCATTTTCATCTCTTTAGCAGACTGGGATACATGTGTCTTTGTAAGATCATCAGCAGCTTTTGTGCCGATTTTGACAATATTCACTGTCTGTCCTTCATCCAGGATATCCTTATGAAGCCCAACGGTTTTCTCATTTCCGTCTTTGTCATAAGCAATCAGTTCTTCAAATACAACAACTGCTTTTCCGGCAAGCTGTGAGGTGTCAAAATCAAAAGAAAGAAGTAGAGTTCCGGACACTCCCTGATATTTACCGGCCCGGCTGATTTCCTTATCTGCCTGCTCCAGATCGATCCCCGGCGTAACACTTATATCTCCGGGTGAGGGAGTCGTCCCTGTGTTTTCCCCATTCTGTTCATCGCCGGTTTCATCGGTTTCTTCTGACTCATCCGGCTCATCCTCATCAGAAAGATCATCATAAGTATTGGGGTCATCGACGTCGCCCTGATCTGTATCCTCCTCACTTTCCTCTGTTTCAGAATCAGATTCATGATTGCTGAAATCCTCAGCTTCATCGCTTTCACTTTCAGACTCCTGATTAGACCCGCCTTCTTCCATAGATTCATCTGTATGATCCGTATCCTGCAGATCAGCAGGCTGTGAAGGTTCTTCCTGCTCCTTTGCCGGAACCTCAATACTTCCATCGGCTGTAAAAATCCGGTTTGCAGTAAGCGGCTTCCCGCCGATCATAACCGGGTCACCGGCTTTTATGCCTGCAGACGGATCATCCATCTTATATACAAGTGTTCCCCGGATCTCGTATTTCCCGCCCGGCCGCAGATTTTCATAGCTGACAAGGTCTTCGATCCCGCCATCACCTTCTGCTTGAGCTTCATGCTGGGAAGCTGGGATTCCTTTTCCGGATGCATTGGTATGGACTGCGGGAATATAGATCATCTGAGGTGCATCCTCCAGATCTGCATGGATCATGATCTCCTTTCCATCACGGCTCCCGCTTTCAAAGGCCACAACTGTCTCACCTGCCAGATTCAGGCCGCTGAATGGACCGAAAATCAGTTCAACAAAGCCGCTGACACTGTCCTCATACTTTCCTTCTGTCATGAACTCAGCTGAGGCAGTGACTGGTTTCCCCTGATCGTCAAGAACCATACTACCGTCTTTTTTATGTAAGGTGCCGTTTACAGTATAGGTCGTATGGCCATGCAGGTTTTTATAAGTAACATGATCCGTAATCACCATTTGATCTGAAGCCTGAACTTCATGCCTGCCAAGCTCGTCGATACTATGGCCGGCTGCAGAGTTCTCTGAATCATCCCCGGCACTCTTTACCCCGTCGCCAGCATGTGTCCGAAGTGAAGGGAAACGGATATCCTGCTCCGGATCCTGCAGGTTTTCATGCACGGCTGCCTTATTCCCCTCCACTGCATACTTTTCCGGCTCTTTCCGTGCGCTTTCCTCTTCTCCTTTTGGAATACTGTAAAACGACTCATACACAACCAGAGAAGCGCCCTCCAGATAATGGCTTCTGTCTTCCTTTTCCATCGATTTCAGATCTTCCCCGCTGATCAGGAAACTGACTGCTGCTGTCCCGCTGCTCTTTCGGATCTCCTCCACAGAAAAGGCTTTCAGTGCTTCCCCGGAGGCCCCCGTCAACGGCTTTTTTGTCTTTTTGTCCATCAATGTACCGCAGATCAGATATGTCCCGGCCGGCATGTTTTCATAAGTGATCGTATCTGTGATACTGATATCTTTATATTTGCGCTGACCGTTCTCATCTGTCTCATACAGGCTGCTCTCATCCAGTTCCTGTACAGAGGCATTGGTCCGGATCCGGATGCAGGTATCCTTCAGCGGATTTGCTGACAGATCCACGAGCTTTCCGTTTTCTTCTATCGTAAAGGGAACTTTCCACTCATTATTCTTCAGATATCCGAAAGGCGGCGTCAGCTCCTTCACGTAGTATTTTCCTGCTCCCAGACTTGCGGCAGGGGACTGTGCCCGTCCATTTTCATCTGTAACAAGCTTCAGTACAAGCTCCTGATCCGCTGCTGTACGATATGTATCACCATCGTAGTACAATACCGGTTTGCCGCTGTCATTGTAAACGCCGATCTCGGTTCCCTTCAGGCTGGCTCCATCCTGGGGTTTGGTCAGTCCGGTTTCTGCATCCGTTTTCTGGACCTTAACTCCTCCAAACAGAGGTTTATTCAGGAATCCATACTCCGACTCGGAAATCTTTTTCAGATAGCTGCTGTTTTCCCATTTCCCAACAGCTTTCTCACCGGAAGGATCATAGCTGATCGTATACTTCAGTGTACCGGTATAACAAACATATCCTGCCGGGGCTTTGATCTCGTTCAGCATGACAACGCCTAACGGAATCTGTGCAGATCCTCTTTCATTGTAAAACAGGGCACTGCTGCTGTATCCGGAAGCAAGATAGGCCTTATCATAAACAATTTTTCCGTTCTTTGTCTCAAAATACCAAATGCGCGCCGGATCCCCGCTCCCGTTTCCTGTCGGATAGTAGGATACCTTGAATACGGCTCCGTCAAAGGAGGTATTTGGATCCTGCGTAAGAAATGACATTTTGTGAAGGGTAAAAGGATCCATAACCGGGACCTCTTCAGAGATAAGCGTATTTTTCGCT
>CADBQK010000069.1 GCA_902796775.1 uncultured Lachnospiraceae bacterium | reverse complement strand
TGTCTCAGCGGTCGCCTCCAGGGTGATCGGTTCCTGAAAATGCCGGTCCATCCATTGAAGAGCAGATTTCAGGTAGTCGGGCATGAATCCGAGGGAGAGGTTTTCATTGCTGTTCTGGATCAGGATGGCGGAGAGGACTTCTACGATCAGAGAAGAAATAATGATCTCAGAATTCAGATCTTTTCGCATCGCCACAGAAAGGATCCGCCGCAGATGGCTTTCCATGAAGAAGGGATCGTCAGCCTGAAGGATATGAAATCCGTTTTTAAGAAATTCTTCATAATAACCGAGAGCGGAGGGTCCGTTCAGATGAAGCCACAGAAACTCCCAGGTCTGGCCGGTGAGACAGGCGTAATGGTGATGTTCCATACAATTGATATAAGCCAGGGAGCCGGGGAGAAGATGATGGTTTTTTCCCCGATAGCGCAGACTTCCTTTCCCGTTCAGGGTATAGATGAGCAGGAAGCTGTGCAGGTTCTCGCGTTCCGTGAAATACGGGGCGGTGGTCTTGAAATAACCGGCCTCCTGCACATAGAAAAAAGTCTGCCGCGCTGCAGCCGAGGCAGTGTTGATAAAACGGATGGAATCCTCGCTCCAGGTATAATCCGCTTTTTCCAGATATTGGGAAGACATTGCGTTCATAAAGCCCTCCGGACAGCAAGATACTGTTATTTTTGGACAACATATTGGGATGCTTTTCAGATTATATCAAGTATAATATAGTTGTAAAGAAAAAGCAAGGAACCGCCATTTCTGGAACGGATCATCATGAGGAGGAAATATGAGCATATTAAACAAAATCAAAGAACCCAAGAAAGCAAGGATCGGCGTATACAGTGCAGGACTTCACACTTACTGGGATCAGTTCGAAGGACTTCATGACTGTCTGATGGGCTATAATAAATTTATCGGGGAAAGACTTTCGGAATTCGGTGAAGTATACAATTTCGGTCTGGTAGATACGGAGGATCTGGGCCGCGAAGCAGGAGAGTACTTCAACCGGAACAACGTGGATATTGTGTTCTCCCACGCTGCTACTTATTACACCAGCTCCTGTGTTCTTCCGGTTCATCAGATCTGTAAGGCTCCGGTGATCATCCTGAACCTTCAGCCGACCCCGGAAATGGCGTATGATACCACCGGGACAGACAGGTGGCTTGCGCAGTGCGTCGGCTGCTCCATTCCCGAGATCTCCAATGCGTTCAACCGCGCAGGAATCCCCTTCCGCGCAGTCAACGGCCTTCTGGGACTGAAAGAGACGCCGGCTTTTGCCAAGGCAGACGAAGTGACCTTCGACCGCCCGGAGGCAGTCAAGGCATGGAAACAGATCGAAGAGTGGTGTAAAGCGGCGGCTGTCAAGCGTACTCTGCAGCATGCCAGGTTCGGTTTCCTGGGAGGTTATTACAGCGGGATGCTGGATATGTACAGCGACTTTACCATGCTGCAGGCTCAGACCGGGATGGACATCGAAGTCCTGGAGATGAGTGATCTGGATGCCTATCTGAACGAGGTGACTGAGGATGAGGTGGCACAGAAGAAGACACAGATCGAGGATTTCTTTGAAATCTCCGGAGATTCTCCTTCCGATCCCATCGCGAAAAAACCGACGGAAGAGCAGATGACCTGGGCGGCCAAGGTAGCTGTTGCGCAGGAAAAGATGGTGAAAGACCGGAATCTGGACAGCGTTTCCTATTATTATCATGGGAGAGATGATCATTTTGAAGAGGTGCAGAGCGGGTTTATCGTAGGATTCTCTCTTCTGAATGCCCAGGGAATCTCCTGTGCAGGCGAAGGGGATATCAAGACTGCGCTTGCCATGAAGATCGCGGATATCTGCGGTACAGGCGGAAGCTTCTGCGAGATCGTAGCGGCAGATTTTAACCGTGACACCATGATCCTCGGCCATGACGGTCCCTTCCACTTTGCAATTTCCAAGGGAAAACCGATCCTGCGCGGCATGGGCGTGTACCACGGAAAACGCGGAAGCGGCGTGTCCGTGGAAGCAAAAGTACGTCCCGGTGCCGTCACTACCCTGGGTGTGACTCAGACCGGCGACGGACGCCTGAAATTCAATATCAGTGAGGGAGAAGCCATCGATGCTCCGATCCTTCTGAACGGAAACACCTCCACACACATCCGTTTTACCGAGAAACCTGCGGAATATATGGATAAGTGGTTCGTGGAAGCACCTACACATCATCTGGCTCTTTCCGTCGGGCACAATGCAGGTCTCTTCGTGAAGATCGCCCAGCTGATGGATATCCCATATGCGATCTACTAAAGGTTTTGCAGAAAGGAGAACAAAAAATGATCAAAGCTTTCAAAATGAAGCTCTATGAAGGACAGGCTGCCGAGTATGAAAGAAGACACAATCTTCTCTGGCCGGAGATGAAAGAAATGATCCACGAGTACGGCGGAAAGAACTACAGCATATTCCTCGACAAGGAGACCATGACGCTGTTTGCGTACATCGAGCTTGAGGATGAAGAGCGCTGGGCAGAGACAGCGGACAAAGAGATCAACCGTAAATGGTGGGATTATATGGCGGACATTATGGAGACGAATCCAGACAACAGTCCGGTTTGTATTGATCTTGCACCGGTTTTCCATCTTGACTGAAATACGACTGCAGGCCGGCAGAAGAGATTCTGCCGGTTTTTCTTTGTGCAAATTGTCTGCAAAAACCTCCTTTGCCGGAGAATTCATGACCGTTCTCACGATGTTGCCATGACTGGTCAAAAAACGATTGACTTTTCAAAAATGAAAAAATACAATTGGGTTGAAACAGAAATCATTTACTTATTTCCAAGGAGGAAAAGAAAAAATGAGAAAAGCACTGAAGAAAGTCATGAGCATCGCACTCACCGCTGCTATG
>CADBQK010000068.1 GCA_902796775.1 uncultured Lachnospiraceae bacterium | reverse complement strand
GATCAGTTTGATCGCCCAGGGCGGCACCTGCCGGTCATTGTAGTTTTCCTCCAGGAACACAAATGCTGTGTCGAAGGAGGGTCTTCGGACAGGATACTGCCCGTATCCGTCAGTAAAATACAGGAGGCCTTTCAGTTTCTTAAAAACCTTATCATCGACCAGCTTCTGGACATAGGCAAATGCAGGTCTGAAATCCGTCCCGCCGAAACCGACCAGCTTGAAGTTCTCCATGTAGCGTTCCATGTCTTCCCGGCTGGTAATGACATCATCTACCTGAGCAGCTGCATCACACTGAATGATGTGAACATTCATCCGCCGGAAAAAGTTTTCCTTATTTGCCAATATGGAAAAAGTTTCCTCCAGGAAGCGCTGAACATACTTGCCCTCACAGGACTCTGAAGTGTCGATGACGATGGCCAGCTCCTCGACCTTGCGGACCTCTTTGTATTCCAGCGGCTCGATCAGGGGCATATTCCCATAATGATCAAATCCGTAAGTATAATAGATGTAATCAAAGCTGTCCAGATCCAGTTTTACTTCTTCCCGCAGTGTGGTAAACTTTTTCAGGAAGGAATGGTAATCATAACGCTGCCTGGTCGCGATCTTAATGTAATCATACAGGTTCCCGGCAAGATCTGTGGCATCCTTGGAATAGGTCTCGATGTTCGTGCGCATCTTTTCCAGGATCTCCCGCCACTTGTTCTCCTGCTCCTCCCGATTCTCACGGTCATCTCTGTCATCCGTTTCCTGATCTTTGTTCTGATCATCCTGATCATCCTGATCCTTATTCTCACCATCATCATTCTGATCCTGAGATTCCCCCTCTTCTTTATGTTTGGAATCCCAGAACACATGATCATCCACGGTAAAAAATTTTTTAAGCTCTTCCTTCTCAAAATAGGGGATCGGGTGCTTTTCCAGCTCTTTATAGATACCCTCTGCCGTCAGAACCTTCATAGATTTTTTCAGGCGGTCATACATAGCCTGCCTCTGATCCGGAACGACTTCCCGCACACAGCGGTAATCCATATCATCGATGATGGATGAAACTGCGATATCGCAGGACAGATCCCACAGCTCTTTATCGTCCTTGTCATCCCCGCCGAACATATGGCGGAAAACGCAGTGCAGGATCATGTGCAGATAGGCCCGGTTTACCCGGAGGCTGTCCTCCCGGTAGGCCTGGACAAGATATCCGGGATTAAACCGGATGCTCTGGCTGTCCGTACCGATCGTCCGAAGAGACAGATCCATCTCATAGCTGAGGCTGCTCAGGGCAAGGTCAAGGAAACGCATCGCCACATACAGCTCTGTACGGGATGCATCCAGAACTGCCAGCCCGACTTTTATGAGCTTATCCTTATTATCATGCATCGAAAAAGGCCCACCTCCTCTCTCTTTATCTAACACAGGGGCGGCAACTCACGTAACCGCCCCTCTCATAATTACAATATATGTAACTGTTCAGCACCCCATGTATAAGGAGAAAATCAAGGATGAAATGCTTGCATTTCAGACTGATTTTACCCTTATACATGGGGCGGGCAAGGCGCGAAGCGCCTCTGACCGACCACAATGAGGGGTGCTTGCACCCCGAATGCCAAGGGGTGCAGAATAGATACCAGTATATTACAACACAAAATCTTCCTCAGCCATGCTGAAGCTCTTGTGCCGGTAATCCATCAGAAAGGCAGTATATTCCGTCTTATCCATACTGATACAAAGATCGATCAGATGATCCACTTCGCTCTTTTCCAGGAATCCTTCCTCTGTGATGAATTTCAATTTGTCGATCGCATCCTCGCGGATAAATTTTCTGGCGGCTTTCTCCGCCCTCTCCTTCAGATACACACCATATTCTTCCCGGGGCTGCTGCGTCAGTCCGTAAGGATACATCAGACGCTCCACCGCTACGGTCACGGTCGTATCGAACGATTCATTCTGACGGATGATGTGAAACATACCGTCATATTTAAGATAGTCCATATCCTGGCTGCCGACACAGTAGCGCAGCTGGGTGCCGGTCCCGGTCGGTTTGTCATCTGCCCGCTTGCAGATGGAAACAACCGTTACGACCTCTGAACCGTATTCTGTAAACGTCAGCATGGCAAGCTCCGGCTCACCGTCCTCATGAAGATGACGGATCACCACATGCATCTGATGGCTGAGTCCGTTAAGGATGCTGCCGATACTGATCTCCCGGCCTTCCTCTTTATCCTGCACCAGTTCCTGGAGTTTCTCGCAGTTCATAAAAGCGCCGAAACCGATGCTGCGCAGCCTCGACGGCAAATGGAGTCCCCGCAGCTCCCAGCAGTTGTAAAAAGCATAGTTCCCGATTGACCGGAGAGTCTGGGGAAACTCTACCCGCTGGATATTGCGGCAGTCACTGAAAGCATGATGTTCAATGATCTCCAGCTGCTGCGGCAGATAGACATATTTCATCTTCTTGCCGGAAAATGTATTCGCCTCAATCTTGCGGACAGGAAGGTCGTCGATCATCGTGGGAATCGTTACCTCATCCTCATCACTCAGATAACTGGTGATTGTTACGCCTTTCTCATCCTTGATATATTCCATGTCGTATATATCCGACCACAAAGTTCCATATATCATATAATAATCTCCATTTCGAGTCGGCATGGCAATCGCATAAGCAGCATTCTCAGAAAACTCCAGAGACTATGGCTCCGGTTCATAACCCATTTAGGTAAGGAAATCCTTCAGTTTACGGCTGCGTGATGGATGTTTAAGCTTCCTGAGCGCCTTCGCCTCGATCTGGCGGATACGCTCTCTGGTTACCTTAAATTCGCGGCCGACTTCCTCAAGTGTACGCGCCTGTCCGTCAATCAGGCCAAAACGCAGCTCGATCACTTTTCTCTCGCGCTCTGTCAGCGTATCCAGCGCACTCATCAGCTCCTTCTTGAGCATCTGATAATCAGCAGATTCGGAAGGAGACATCACGTTTTCATCTTCGATGAAATCTCCGAGACTGGAATCTTCTTCCTCGCCGATCGGGCTGTCCATAGAAACGGGATCTCTGGAAATCTCCAGCGCCTCCTCCACCTTCTGCTTCGTCGTCCCGAGGCGCTCAGCGATCTCCTCGCTGGTTGGCTCTCTGCCGAGCTCCTGCAGAAGTGTTCTGGACATACGCAGTGTTTTATTGATAGTCTCTACCATATGGACCGGTACACGGATAACCTTGCCCTTATCCGCGATCCCGCGGGTAATGGACTGCCGGATCCACCATGTTGCATAGGTACTGAATTTGAACCCTTTCGCGTAGTCGAATTTGTCAACTGCCTTGATCAGGCCCATATTCCCCTCCTGGATCAGATCCAGGAACGGAATGCCGCGTCCTACATATTTTTTTGCGATACTTACGACAAGTCTCAGGTTTGCCTCAATGATCTGGTCTTTTGCCTTCTGGTCACCGGCCTGTGCCCTCCGGGAAAGCTCGACCTCTTCTTCAGGAAGAAGGAGTCTCACACTTCCGATTTCTTTCAGGTACATGCGGACGGGATCCTCCAGGCTGACGCCTTCCAGCGCGTCGGCATCATCAAGAAGCTCTACCTCTTCCTCATCTTCCTGGCTGAGGAACTCTTCGTCATCGTCCTGAGTGTCCGGAAGATTGATGATATCGATCTTGTTCGTTTCAAGGTATTCATAGACGTCTTCCATCTTTTCTTCGTCAAATTCGAATCCTTTGAACGCATCATTAATATCATCGTAATCCAGCTCGTTGTTTTTCCCCTTTGCCTTTTCCAGCAAGTTGATCATAATCTGGGAAAACATGGTTTCGTTCATCGGCGAAGCTTCGCTCATAGGTATCACCCTCTTTACACCTTTAGGGGCTGTCCGGATCCATCCATCCGTCAGCTCCTTGTCCGATGGTTCGCAGCCGCTGCAAAAAGCCCGTTTTATTTCATCATTTCACACCGGCACATGACAGCACGCTTCATGTCAGCCGGCCAATACCGGGACTCTTTTACAAGGACTATGGCAAGACTTCAGCCCCGGATATGGCCATTATTTGAAAAAGGTTCATTCCCGGGGTTAAATACTTCATTGCCGTAATGGTTTATTATATACCTTAAAATCAAAAATTGTCAATAGTAGTTTTAAATTTTTTATAAGTTTTTTTGCAATTTGTACATAGCAAACCAGTCCTCGATCGCTGCTCTCGCTGCTCCGGTCCGTCCCTGAAACATCTCGGCAGACCCTCCGCCTTTCCCGCCAAGGGCTGTGCAGAAATCCTTCCCGGCCGCTCCGGCATCCAGGCTTCTTCCGCCGAGGACAAACTGATAACCGTCATGATCACTGCCGCAGAAGCTCCCGCATAAACCTTTAAAACGCCCGGTTAGCTGATTGAAAGCGCGCCGGCATGTCATCTTATCCAGCTGCTCGTCAAAAAAACAGACATTTCCATCCGTATCCGGAATACGCTCAAGATGCTCATTAATAATCTGCGTCCTGAGCAGGTTGTTTCTTTCACGCAGCGCAAGTACTTCTTCATTCTGCCGCCGGACCGCCTCATAAACTGCCTCCGGCTTTGCGGAAAGCAGGACAGAGATCCCCTCCACGTTCCTGGATTTTTCCCTGTAATCGTCCAGAGCCCGGAATCCGCAGATCATATAGACCCGGATACCGCCCTTATAATGTTCCATATGCGTCAGACGAATCAGGCCGATCTCTCCTGTTGTATGCATATGAGGGGCACAGCATGCACAGATATCGATCCCCGGAATCTCCACGATCCGGATCTGCCCATCGATTTCCTTTTTGCTGCGGTACTGCATCCCGGCCAGCTCCTCCCGTGACGGAAAGCGGACATATATAGGCAGATCAGCAAATACAGCTTCGTTAGCACGAGTCTCGATCTGTGCCAGCTCTTCTTTGCTGATAACACCGTTAAAATCCATAGTGACATAATCACTGCCCAGCCGAAAGCCTACATTATCAAAACCATAGGTGCGATGCATCAGTCCGGATACGATATGCTCCCCGGAATGCTGCTGCATATCCCAAAACCGCTTCTCCCAGTCTATACAGCCATGCACAGTTTCCCCG
>CADBQK010000067.1 GCA_902796775.1 uncultured Lachnospiraceae bacterium | reverse complement strand
TAGATCATCCGGAATAAGACTTTGTACTCATTCGCGATTCTTTGCGATGAAGCAGCGGTTGTTCCCGGAACATAGGTATCTACCTCATGGAAAAAGCCTGACCGTTCACTGTCTGTGAATAAATGAGGCAACACGGTTTCCGCTTTCAGGCAGCTCTTGGGAAGGTAGACCGTTATCCCCATAGACATCATGTAAAGAGAAAGCTGCCGTACCACAGAGATCCGTTTGTTATGATTAAAGATTCCTTCTGAAGCGGACTGCTCACACCAACCGGAAATGAACTCTTTTGTATAAGCAAGTGTATCCAAGCCATTGTTAACGCAATAATTATCAAAACGAAGGAGAATAGCTTCTTCCGTACGATAATCATAACCAACAGCTCGTTTTTCCGTTATCATGCCATAGATATAATCCGCCAGCACGCTTTTAAAAGTGACAGGAGATTTTTCCTTCATCGGACAAACCTCCCTTCCATCCGGATGGAACGCTCACCAAGATCCATGCAGCAAAGTTTCATGTGGCATTCGTCAAGCGAAAGATATTTATGGACATTGGTCCGATCCCGGTGCCCGAGCATTTCCTTTACTTCATCCGGATCAGCCCCACCGCGAAGCTTATTTGTAGCGAAAGTCTTTCTTGTCACATGGAAACCTGATCCTTCTACGTCGCGTTCTGGTAGCGCCTTCTCCAGTGCTGTAGTGCATGCAACTGTTGTCTCGAGTTCACAATAAGGTGCTCTGGACCTAAGGAATACTTTAGGGTTGTCCGAGGCAGGCCGTTCTTTGATAATGTACCGGTATAAGGCGTTTGCCACATCAGCCGGCATGGGAAGGTACAGTTCATAGCCTGTCTTTTCCTGTACAAAACGGATGGATACATCCTCCCAGTTGATATCGCCGATAACAAGGTTAATGATATCGATTCCCCGTAGTCCCATATACAACCCCAGCTGGAGGATCGCTTTTTGCCGCAGAGAAATGTCATTATTGTCTGCTTCGAACAGATTTCGGAGGCGCTCCTGTTCCTGTTCTGAGAGAATAATAACGAGGGTCTCTCTTGGGGCATGAACACTTGGAAGTGCAAGGAATAAAAACGGATTGTTGAGAGCTCCTCGATCTGCGAGAAACAATAGGAAACGGCGTATTCTGGAATTATAGGCATTCTTCCCTGCTGGAGTCTTGTGTTGGTCCGCCAGGTTGAATTGCTTCACATGAAGGCTCGTTACCTGTGAAAACGAAGTTATACCGATCCGGTCGAGAAAGAAGCAGAACCTGACGCAGCTGCTGCCCATCATACTGATCGTGCTGCGTGCCATGTTTTCTGCCTTTTTTTCCTCCAGAAATTCCATGACATAACTTAAGCACCAACCCGGCAGTGTCTGAAGGACGGTTGTTCTTTTAGAGAACACTGCCTTCAAATCGACAGGTTTACCTATTGCTGCATGACCGACCATGATCAGAATACGGCGGATACTGGATTCTTCAGAAATTGATATTTGCTGCTTAAGAGATTCCGCCCACAGGATACCTTGTTCCGGTTTGTATTTCAATGAATTGACATCCATGAATAGATAAAACAGGTTTATCGCCTGGCGAATGGATGTAAGGTATCCACTGCCATATCCGCTATTTTTATGGATCTTTAAAACGGTGTCCCCGGCGGCCAGGTAATCTTCCAGTGAAAAAACGTTTTCGGCGTTATGCTGTTCTTTCCTCCACCGACTTATGACATCGGGACTGACAGAAATCCAAAAACGTATCTTCCGCATGGCGATCCCTGCGACGAACAGGGTATATCCGTATGGTACCAATCCTTTGTCATAAAGGAAGCAAAGCAAGGAATTAAGCTTTGAATGCATCCGGGTTTTTACGTGATACGTGCGCGCTTCAAGTGTGCTACAGTATTTGAACAGCACATCATATGAAATATCTGATATTTCAAGGCACCCGGTCTCCTGGAAATGGAATAAGATATCACACATCTGATATCTGCAATTCTTAAGGGAAGCCGGGGACAAAGTATCATTTGTTGTAACGAAGTCATCAATGAGCTGTTTAAAGCATTTCCGCAGGCAATGAAACCTGCTTTTCTCGGGATTAAAGTGATCATGCTGAACTTCTCCGGTCAGGTAAACTTCATCAAGTTTACGTAAAGCAGCTTTGTAGATGGCGAACGCTGTGTTTCCCAGGCTACCGCTTTGTTGTTGCAACCAGGCTACAGCAAACTCCGAAGAAAAGGACATACCTTGTCGGCTCATTGCATCACCTAAGGAATTGTAGCAGGATGTGTAAACCCTTATTGTATTTTTCCCACGACCTGTTGCTGTAAGATAATCGATAACAATGTCTGTGTTGGCCTGATACTGTTGTTGCATAAGAGGTCCTCCTTTCAAAAGATTTCCTCTTTATGCTACATCAAAACCTGATTATCCGCACATTTTCAACAGATCACCCGCATAGCATCTGCATCCTCTTAAAATGTGCGGATAATAAAAAACTTCGGATAATTACTTTTTATCCGAACATTCGGATAAAAAGTCGAAAAGTTCCACCAGGTGGTCGATTCATATGTTG
>CADBQK010000066.1 GCA_902796775.1 uncultured Lachnospiraceae bacterium | reverse complement strand
CTTCCGGAAGGGGAGACAAGGATTAACGTGAAATTGGATTGTGACTGCGAGACGGCGATAAACGGAAGCGGTCCGCATATAGATATGGCACAGGCAGAAAGGCTGATTGAAAAGGCAGGAAAGCTGCTTCCGGGAGATACCGTTATTCTGAGCGGGAACCTGCAGGCGGGATCCGTAAACCTGTATGAGGAGATCTGCCGCGTGGCGGGAGCAAAAGGTGTCAGGGTGATTGTGGACACGGAGGGAGATCATCTGAAACAGACCTTACCGTATCATCCTTTCCTGATCAAACCGAATGAAGAGGAATTGCTGGCGCTGTATGGAAGCAGCGACGGGAGCACGGAAACGCTGATATCGCTAATGAAGAGATGCAGGGAGGATGGCGCGGAAAATGTTCTTGTCACGTTGGGCGGTAAAGGGGCATTGCTGCTTTGCCGGGATGGGAGCTTATATCAGGCGGAGATCCTGAAGGAACAAAGGGTTCTGTCAACGGTTGGAGCGGGAGACTCAACCATTGCCGGTTTTCTGGTCGGCCTGACAGATTTTAATGGAGATTATGGCGAGGCCTTGAGGCTGGCCTGCGCCGCGGGAACGGCAACGGCCTGCCGTAAATGGCTGAGTGATGCTGCCGGGATTGAAGGTATGATTGCGAACATAGAGGTGCGACGCTTGTAATGGAAGCATAAAGTTGTATGGTAACGGCGTACGGATACGGAGGATGGAATTATGCTGGAGATTGGAATCAAAGCGCCTGCATTTACCCTGCCGGATCAGAATGGAGAGATGAGGAGTCTGTCGGAATATCTGGGCCGGAAGGTGATCCTGTATTTCTACCCGAAGGACATGACGGCCGGCTGCACGAAGCAGGCCTGTGCATTTGCGGAACTGTATCCTCAGATTCGGGAGAAAGGAGCCGTCGTTCTTGGAGTGAGCAGGGACAGCGTTGCATCACACAAGAAGTTTGAGGAGAAATTCGGCCTTCCCTTTACACTTCTTTCCGACACGGAAAAGGAAGTCATCCGGGCGTATGATGTTTGGAAAGAAAAGAAGAATTACGGTAAGGTTACAATGGGCGTTATCCGGACGACCTATCTGATCGATGAGAACGGGATCATCGTGAAAGCATTTGGAAAGGTTAAGGCTGCCGATAATCCGGCACAAATGCTGGAAGAATTGCCCTAAGGGGAAACTTCATTCCAAAGGCAGAACCGTTCTGTTTCCGTCGATTTACAGCCGGACGAAGGGAGGGAGTGTTATTTATGAGGATCATTATTTCTCCTGCAAAGCAGATGCGGGTGGATACGGATACCTTTGCCTGCAGCGAACTGCCTGTATTCATGGACAAAGCAGAGATTTTAAGGAAATGGATCTGCAGCCTGACATATGAGCAGCAGAAATCCCTTTGGATCTGTAATGATAAGATCGCCCGACAGAACGCCGAGCGATTTGACCGTATGGATCTTAGAAAAAACCTGACTCCGGCGTTGCTGGCATATGACGGTATTCAATATACCTATATGGCACCGAAGGTATTTGAGGAAGACAGGTTTGAATATGTACAGGAGCACCTGCGGATCCTGTCCGGGTTTTATGGTGTGGTAAAGCCGATGGACGGGGTCGTGCCATATCGGCTGGAAATGCAGGCTAAGGCCGTGGTCGGCGGCTGTAAGAATCTGTATGATTTCTGAGGAGACTCCCTTTATCGCGAAGTAATGGATGATAGCAGGGTGCTGGTCAATCTGGCGTCAAAAGAATACGCAAAGTGCATTGAGAAGTATCTGCAGCCGGGCGACCGGTACGTCACCTGCATTTTTGGCGAGTTGGAAGAGGGAAGGATCGTTCAGAAAGGTGTCTATGCCAAGATGGCCAGAGGAGAGATGGTTCGCTTTATGTCCGGGATCCGGGCAGAGGAACCGGAGCAGATGAAAGCTTTCGATTGGAGCGGATATCGCTTTGATGAAGCACTATCAACGGTAACGGAATATGTTTTTGTCCGGAAGGAAATATCGGGAAATCATGCCGGTAGCGGCTCTTACATAAAGTAATTAGCGGTACAGCCATGAGAATAGCGGTAATGACTTTCAGACTGCGGGCATCCTGGGTGCACAATCTTAAGGAAAAGCGGATGATCATAAAGAACCTGGTCGCAAAACTGCAGAACAGATATCACGTATCGGCAGCGGAGATTGACGAACAGGACAGACATCAGATCATTGTGATCGGAAT
>CADBQK010000065.1 GCA_902796775.1 uncultured Lachnospiraceae bacterium | reverse complement strand
GCAGATTGAAATCCTGCTTGTCCACATACTTCTGCACTGTCTTCCAGTTGAGGCCGGTTTCCTTTGCGATCTCAGATATGTTCTTACCTTGAGAATAAAAGAGTTCTCTGATATGATGTATCTGATCCATTGTAGTCATGCTCCTTTTCCTCCTTTACTTTATTGTTGCTAGCTACAACAAGTAAAGGATAGTCGAAAGTGGAACTGCTTACAATGGATTTCGCTTTCCAGAACCGGTCGCGCCGCCCCCGCCCGGGCGGGGGCCTGTCGGTTTGCAGCTGGTCAACAATGCTCCTTTCCGCTGCTATGCGATCCTGCTGCAACATTCTCCAAATTGGAGATGCAATGTTCTCCATTTTGGTTCTGCAACTTTTGGTACTTTAATTATGCAACAAATAGATATGCCATTTGAGTGGATAAGACGTATAAAAAGGTGAAAGCACTTCTTGAAGGGCTTTCAGGGATGCATTCCAGGAACTGTTAACCACGTACCGGAGGCGAAACTGACGAGTTCCGTTGAAGGCTCTTTCCAGAGAAAGGAGGTTGAAAGCATATCAGCGTAGTTTTATTCCTGGATTCCGATTGTAAACACAGCTCGATTTCTCGTATGGAGGTGTTTGGTTAGGGAAATGTTGCCGATCAATATCACTGAGACTATTGAGATTAAAAGGTGGAGGAGAAATTGGGCAGAAATTTTCTGTTTGACAAATAGAAAGTTTGTGTTATAATATAAGCGGAGTTTTGGACCTTTTAGAGATTTCTCTAAATACAGAGACTCCGATGCGAATCCTGGAAGAACAACGGCAAAAGCCTTATGCAAAACGGGCTCTTGGAGGTGATGCTGATCTGTGACGACGATTGTTGAACCAAAGCAATACATCGATAAACTTTGGGGGAAGCAACGTATTAGTGAGGACCAAACCTACCGCCTGATGAAATACGTGATACAGGCAGATTACGAGGGTGTAACACTATTGCACAATGCGGTCACCGGTCGGATGGTGGCGCTTAATGTGCAGGAAGCGCAGATTCTGGCAAACCTTCCAAGCCACGTCTCTGATGAAATGCTTCAACTTGTGGAGAAACACTTTCTCGTCCCAGAAGCATTTGATGAGCATCAGCAGGTTATAATTCTGCGGAGTATCTTACAGAAGTTTGAAGAATCGCATGGACCTAGCGAAATAACCTCTTACACTATACTGCCTACAACAGCATGTAATGCAAGATGTTATTACTGCTTTGAACATGGAGTTAAAACGGAGACAATGACTGAGAAGACAGCCGATGACGTAGTATCATTTATTACAAAGTCTAGCGGCTCTCAAAAAAATGTCTCTTTACTCTGGTTCGGAGGAGAACCGCTTGTAGGACGCCAGCGGATAAATCAGATCTGTGAAGGCCTCCAAAAGAATGGAGTCCAGTTTGTTTCCAAGATGATTACAAACGGTTACTTGTTTGATGAAGAAATCATTAAGGTAGCCAAGGAAAAATGGAAGCTGCGGTATTTGCAAATCTCCATGGATGGAATGGAGAAACATTATAATGAGATTAAAGCCTATGTAAATCCAAAAGAAAACCCATATCAGAGAGTTCTAAGAAATGTTGGAATGCTCTTGGAGAATGGAATCGAAGTTGGGCTCAGAATGAACTTCGACTTGGGTAATTATGAGGACTTTAGGGGCTTTGTCAATATGGCAGCTGAAAGATTTCTGAACAATCCTCTGTTGCAAGTATATGCTTATCCGGTTATGGGGACGTATCCTAACCATGATGGTATTGTACAGCATGGAAGCGACGAATGGTTTGAACAAAAGATTGTTGAGCTTAATGAGATAGCGCGTGAGAAGGGTGTATTACGGAAGAGGAAAGGATTGCCCTATTTGAGTTGTATCGGCTGTGATGCGGATGACAGCTCAGCGGTTATCATTGCAGCTAATGGTACCTTGGTAAAGTGCTGCGAAGAATTCGGCGATGAACAATCTATTGGTACGGTGCAGGAGGGAATTACTAATAGGAGCCTAGTTGCTTCTTGGAAAAGAATCGCAGATTACCCAAAATGTCGAGATTGTGAATTCTTTCCGAAATGTGTAAGGTTAAAGAATTGTAAATCAAAAGATCGCTGCTATTTCGTAAACGAAAGAATGAGACGAACGAAAAACACCATGGGAATTGAGTACGAAATATGGCAAGGAAAAAACTTGTGAACGGAGGAATGCGGAATGAAGTTTGAAAAACCAGTAGTGGAGTTCGTTGAGATTAAGAATAATACAATGATCTTTACGTCGGGTTGTATGGATGATGGCGAGACGGGCGGTGGAGATTCTTGTATCGTGAATGGCCCTCATTCTCAGGGGTCAGGTTGTGGTGTTGATGCACCGTATATTACTTAACAAGAACCACCCAAAAGCGATGAAAGGAGTAGAACATAATGAAAGAGATGCTTAATGAGTTGGATTTGGAAATGGTAACTGGCGGACGGTATTATCTGAATAAGAATAACAATAAGCTTGTTTTTGAGAATGTGGGGGAGATATTTCATCTTATCAACTGCACCCCATCTCAGGCTATGGATGTGATGGACGCCTTGATTGGCAAGTACGATAACCAGGCTCAGTATGATGCTGCTTGTGCTGCAGCACTTAAGAAAAAGGGCTGGGTTGAAGTAATTGGCAGAAAATAACAAACTGTTCACATTGCAATTGATTATTATGAACAGGGCATGTTTGAGATCACTCTTATGTGCCCTGTTTATCAATTTATGAGGAGAAAATGGGATGAAACTCAAATACAATTTTGAAATAGTTGAAATGGGAGATCAAAAGGTTGCTGTTCCGGTAGGTTTGGATGCGGAGAATCTACATGGAGTGTTAAAGCTCAATAAACAGGGATATGAGATCTTCAAATATCTTCAAGAAGGCAAATCTAAAGAGGAAATCGTGTCTGCCATTAATGAAAAGTATGAAGATGACAGACTAACCATTGAACAGTATATTGATGAGTTTATACAGGAACTTATCAATATCGAGATAGTGGAATAACTTAATTGCTATGTATTCATTTGACTTTAAAATAGCTGGACAGTTAATTCATGCTGAGACGATTCATACCAGGCCCCGTGCTATCTGCCATGATTTTTATGCAAATGGCGATGCGCCGGTTATTAACATATCAATAACAGAATCGGATATCAGTATGGAACGAAAAGAGTATGAGAACAACTTTGATATTGAGGATCCATGGGAAGGATATTTGGAAGTCTCAACACTACTCCGTCTAGTCACAAATAGACTTATTGATTTTGAAACGATCTTACTTCATGGTGCAGCGATAGCAAATGAAAACCAAACGTACATTTTTTCTGCTGCTAGTGGCACTGGAAAAACTACTCATATATGTAAATGGCTTCGTCATCTTCCCAAAGCGTTTGTAGTCAATGGAGACAAGCCTTTTTTGAAGTTCAAAAATGATGGTACTGTGTTGGCATGCGGTTCTCCTTGGGCTGGCAAGGAAAATTTGTATACAAATACCATGGTTCCGCTGAAGGCAATTGTGCTGATGGAACGGGCGGAGGAAAACCATATTGAGCAGATTTCCTTTGCAGAGGCTTTTCCGTTTCTTCTTCAGCAGATATATCGACCAATAAACGAAGAGAAGATGCGCAAGACCTTGCAAATGCTACAACGACTTTCTCTTGCGGTCACTTTCTGGCGTTTCCAGTGCAATAACTATAAAGATGACTGTTTTGACGTGACTTATAATGCGCTTGTGAGGGATCAAAAGTGAAAACTGTAGAGCCATCAGTCCAATATGTGACTTTTGAGGATTTATTACAGAAGGATGGCTATCTAGTTTACACAAATGTTGGCACTAGCATGCTTCCCCTCCTTCGCCAACGCCGCGACATCATCGAAATTCGCAGAAAGGATCCTGGAAAGCGCTGCAAGCGCTATGATGCTGTTCTCTACAAGCGCGGTAACAAATACATCCTTCACCGCATCTTAAAAGTTCGCCCTAAGGATTATGTGATCTGTGGTGACCACTGCATTTGGCGCGAAAAAGGTGT
>CADBQK010000064.1 GCA_902796775.1 uncultured Lachnospiraceae bacterium | reverse complement strand
TCAAACCATGATCCAAATGTATGTTCGCGAACAATTGTTCTTTTACTGCATTATATCGAACACCTGTTCAAATGTCAATAGATTTCAAAAAAATAGCAAACAAATGTTTGCAAATGTCTGTTCGATATGATAAGATATAGGAGAACAGAGGAACAGTTCATTCATTGGTTCAATTACGAGGCATTTCTGCATTTTTACAGGAGGTTTGAAGATGGCGAAGAAAGGAATTTCCGAAAAACAGAAAGCGATTCTGGAATATATAAAAGAACAGATCCTTAAGAAGGGTTATCCGCCTTCTGTAAGGGAGATATGCAAAGCTGTCAATCTGAAATCTACTTCCTCTGTCCACTCCCATCTGGATACTCTTGAGAAGAATGGATATATCCGCAGAGATCCTGCCAAGCCCCGGACGATCGAGATTCTTGACGATGAGTTTGCTGTGACTACAAGGAGAGAGATGGTCAGTATTCCAATCGTAGGGACCGTTACAGCAGGCGTGCCGATCCTGGCTGTAGAAAATATAGAAGGCTACTATCCGGTTCCCTCTGATATGCTGCCTAACGGCGAGATGTTTATGCTCAAAGTGCAGGGAGACAGTATGATAAATGCCGGTATCCTGAACGGGGATATTGTCATCATACAGAAGCAGAAAACAGCGAGAAACGGAGAAATTGTCTGTGCATTGCTGGAAGATTCCGCTACGATCAAGACTTTTTATAAGGAAGATGGACATATCCGCCTGCAGCCGCAGAATGATGCCTACTCTCCTATCATCGTCCCCGGATGTGAGATACTGGGGAAAGTCATTGGACTCATCCGCATGCATATTTAAGTATGTCCCTCAAACAGCAGGATTCTTTCTGAAAAACTGAAATAATGACAGAAATATATGATCCGCGCTGAATACATGGTATAAAAACCACACTGAAAAAGCCCCTGATCCTTCCGGATCAGGGGTTCTGTTTTTTGATCACAGGCTTTTAATTATTATTTTACTTTTATGATTAACGTGACCGTTTTATTTCCTGCTTCATATCTGCTGTTGCCTGCTGCACTGATCTGTACGGTCAGCTTATATTTCCCTTTTTTCAGTTTCTTTCTTACGGTGATAAATGAAAAAAAGCAAAAAGCCTCCGATCCATTCGGACCAGAGGCTTAATGCCGGCGGTGGGACTTGAACCCACACGTGCTTGCACACAACAGATTTTGAGTCTGCCTCGTCTGCCATTCCGACACGCCGGCAAGAACTGCTGCCTGTTATAATAAGCTGCAGCAGACTGTTAAAGTGGACCAGGCGGGAATCGAACCCGCGTCCGAAAACATATCCATCCAGGCATCTCCCATCACAGCTGTCATATTGATCATTCCCTCCGGCAAATGCCTGACAGCAGGCTCATGCCTTTAGTAGCTTCATAAATTTTCCCATGCCTCAAAGCTTCGGCATGAGAGGTCCCCGCCTTTCATGATGCCGGTTTGCCGGGATGGCAGGCACTCCCGGGCCGACAGCAGCGCTTACGCTGCGAATGCTAAACTTCTATTGTCTGCATTTATATTTAGGTTCCATGTTGATAACGCAGTCACGGAGTCTGCGGATGGCTTCCCAAACTTCAACATCCCCGTCGAAACCAGTACTAGCCCAATGCCCTATTAGTATACATCATTTTGATATAGATGTCAAGAAGGCAAAAGAACGTTTGTTCTGCAAAAAAAGAATTTCGATATTTCAAGTAGTCTCTCTGATGATCAGTTCGACAGGGAATATCATCCGTACAGGCATCGGGTTTCCTTTTTCCTTATTGATGATCAGATTGACAGCCTGTTTGGCCATATCTTCAACCGGCTGGCGGATCGTTGTCAGCGTTGGATTGCCCAGGGCTGCCAGATAGGTGTCATCAAAACCAATGATCTTCAAATCTTCCGGAACTTTGATACCTTTTTTACGGCAGACCTGGAGCATCTCCAGTGCCAGGATATCATCACTCAGAAAAACTCCGTCCGTTTTCGGATTGACCTCAAGAAAACGCTCCAGAATACGTGAGGCGTGATTTAGACGATAGTTTTCCAGGGTCACACGGTATTCTCTGCATTCTATTCTCTGCGTCTTGCAGGTCATGGTGAAACCATAACCTCTTTTTTGAGCAGGCATATTCTGGTCAGTCACACCGCCGATATACAGCAGGTGACGGCAGCCGCAGGAAATCAGGTGGCGTGCTGCCAGTACTCCTCCGAGCTCATTATCACATTCAATAGCGGCATCACCTGGCTGCATTTTTCTTTCGATCGTAATAATGGGAATGTTCATATCTGCCGGTGTTTTTAAATCGAGGCTTCCATTGCAGAGAACGATGCCCATAACATGGCTGCGTATACACTCTTCAAGCAGCTCGCTCTCCCTGCTTTCCAGCCCCTGAGAATTCAGCAGCAGAATCCGGCATCCATGCTGGTAAGCTGCCATTTCCAGATAACTGATCAGATTTGCGAAATACGGATGGGTTACATGCGGGACGATGACACCAATCTGTTTGGATTTCTTTTTCTGAAGCAGGCGGGCAGCTTCATTCGGCTGATAACCAAGTTTTTTTATGGCTTCATTAACCCGGTGTCTGGCTTCTTTACTGATATAGCCACGGTTATTCAGTACTCTTGATACTGTACCCACTGCCAATCCTGCTTCTATCGCAACATCTTTAATCGTAGGCATATATTCAATTCCTTTTTCTATAGAAAAGTTATATAGTACTTTGTGCTTTACATGTCAATCTTATTGATCCCTGCATAAATTATGTTCTGGATCTGTATCACAGTCGGAATCTGGATCATAGGCATCAAAAAGAATCTGCATTACACTGAATCAGGAACAGCTGGCAGGCATTATACTCCCCTGGTCTAACCGGGAAGGGCCAGCCGGTCTCCATCAGTGCATCAGACGGGTAGATTTTTCCGCTTGCCGGATCCCTGTAAAATGTTCCTGACAGCAGTCCTTTGAAACGGACATAGGGAATGGGCATATTTCCATGAATCTCCTGAAGTACGGCTGTTATCAGGACTTCTTT
>CADBQK010000063.1 GCA_902796775.1 uncultured Lachnospiraceae bacterium | reverse complement strand
GAAGGCCTCGCCAACGCCGGTAATCAGGATCACATCTCCCGGCTCATGCGGCTCGTACTGCATTTTCCCGATAAATGCAGTGTTGTTAGCCATACGCTTCATCTGATCGAGCACGAACTGCTTTCCCTTTTTCTCCTCCTGCTGAGCCACCCGGTCCGTGATCCGCTTATCATCGCAGATGGAGAGGAACACTTTGTACAGGTTGTACTCGATCAGGTGGCAGTTCAGGCTCTGGTCAGTCATCAGCTTTTCTGTAAAATGCCGGACGGCCATTTCTTCCTTCGGATCGTAGCAGAAGATTCGGATATTCACTTCGTTGCTCAAACCTTTGCCCTCTAGAAACTCTGGCTCTTGTATCAAAGCACGCAAATTATCAAGTCTTTCCATCAGCTTACTCATTGCCAACTACACTCCCCATTATTCATACAAAACAATTGAAAGCAGGAAGCGCTATATCCAGTTTCTGGTCATGGATTGCCTCTTCCAAAACCCTGCTGATTAACACCGGATTCAAAACAGATGATCTGCCACTGTCTATATATTCATTCTCAATCAATATTCGTATCAGGACAGATCCGATCTTCTTACATGTCTGTTCTGACCAGGAAGCCACATAGTCATCCTGTTCCTGAAGCTGCAGGAAAAATACATTTATGTCCTGTCTACGAAAGGAAGAATCCTGTTGATGGTACTTTCCTCCAATCACAGTAATCATAAAGTCCCAGATTAGCCGGTATTGGCGCATCATGGCAAACAGGCATATCTGTTTAGCTGTAGCAGAATCCTGTGAAGCGATACAGCTAACAAGATTATCATCTCCCAGAGCATGTAACCGAGCGATACAGGTCTTTGCCATTGTCTTCAAAGACTTTTCAGTAGGATATTGAAACAAGTTTTCATTGATGATTCGATCAACGATCTGTGTATCATCCAGTCCTTCCATCATCAGTTTTGCAGTAGTCCTTGTTTCATAAAAAAGAAACTGGGCCCGTGTCAGCTGTCCGGATCCTTTGTAAGGACTATCATAAAGTATCGCCATTTAGCTTATTTCACCTCCGATTCATCCGCTGGATCATCAGGCAGAAATTCCAGGATATCCCCAACATTGCAGTTAAATGCCGAACACACCTTCATCAGCATATCCATACTTACCTTTTCGTTTTTGGACATTTTGGTAACAGTAGCCCAGCTGATATCTGCAAAATCCAATAAATCTTTCTTCTTCATGTCCCGATCGATCAGGAGTTTCCACAGCTTCTTATAACTGACCTGCATTCTCTCACCTCATATGCCTCGAAAACCAGCATTTATCATTATAAATCTAATAGATGACTCTTATAATAAAATACATTTTAGTTTACCACGAAGAGATTCATGTCGCAAGAAATTACTCTGCAAACGCTCGATTCTAATGAGTAGCTGATTTACTATTTTATTATATAGAGAATGCCCACACCAGAGAGGGAACGCATGTTCAGCTGTCGTAAATACAACGATAGCCGTAATCGGTTTTATCTCCGATTACAGCTATCCAAGAATTTAATTCTCACTTTGTCTTATCCAGACGGCACAGAACCGCATCCGAAAGCACCATCTGGACAGTTCCTGTTGCCTTCTTCCCAATTTTGTCATAAATCCGGCCAGCACTCCAGCTCTCACCTTTAACAGTATGCGCCGAATTTGCAACATAACCAACTTGCCCAAGGCCTTTCATTGTCACTCGGATTGCTTCTGTATCATACTGGTTATCCGGCTCTTTCTCCAGTTTCACCTTCATACCCGGTTTCATAAAATCATGACCAAATCTATACTTTGTCCCGGTAATTGTAAAATAGATTTTCTTCATGCTTGGTCTCCATAAATAGTTGCCATTAATTAAACGGCAGTTCATCATCGATCCCTTCCGGAATATTCATAAATCCAGACTCATCTACTTCCGACTTTTTACTGGCGGGTCTTTCCTGACCGTCCTGCCCATAGCCAGTTTCTCTGTTCGAGGAATCTGCCCCTTTGCTTTCTGCAAATTCCTGGTCTTCCACTACCACATCGGTGGTATATACTTTCTGTCCTTCCCGGTTTGTATAGCTGCCGGTCTGGATCCTGCCGGTTACAACAACCTTGGTTCCCTGATGCAGG
>CADBQK010000062.1 GCA_902796775.1 uncultured Lachnospiraceae bacterium | reverse complement strand
TAGCTGTTTCATTTATGAAGTCGTCTTATAAATCCATTATAAAAAAGTCAAAGGCACGTGATAAGAAGATTATCGAAAGCTGCAAGAAAGATTTCCTTCCGGGAGACAAGATAACGGATTTCCTTGCGGTAGCTGACAACATGGAAGACGCATCCATAGATAATATCCTTGAAAGCGTCTTCAGTGATTTTGAATTTGTTAAGTATAACAGTAATATTAAAATCCTGTTCATGCACGGTACAAAAGGTAATGAATCGGTATCCATGAAATGTGCGGATATGATGAAAAAGGTTAATCCGCAGACTGTTATAAAGAGTTATAAGGGATATGCTCATGCACGCCTTGCCTGCTTTGAACAGCCAAAGTGGATCAAGGAAGTCGAATCGTGGATGATGAACTGATTCCTTAAACCAGATCGGAAAATAAGACTTATTGTCTATTGTTGATGATGCTTGTTTTGCCCGGGTGTGGAAATGGCACTCTGTCGGACGGTAAGAAAATGCTGGCAAGGGAGTATTTGTCTTATGCTCTTTATCGCATCAAAGAAGTATGAGATACGGTGCATATAATTGTTGACAACAAGTGGGTAATATGTTACTTTATATCTAAAAGGTAATATATTACCTATATTAATTTGTTGAAACGGGAGAGAACCAATGGACTACAATAAAGAAATGAATATGGACAATGTGGAATTCGGCAATATGCCACCGCAGGCCTTTTTACTCGGACTGCTCAGTGCTTTTGATAACAGGTATCAGGCTGCTGCTGATGCCTTCTTTAAGGAGATTACGTGGAAGCAGTTTTTCGCGATCATCTGCATAAACCTCTGTAAGGATGCGCCGACCATAAATGAGCTGTCGGAGGTCATGGGGAGTTCTCATCAGAATGTTAAGCAGATACTTCTCAAATTGGAAAAGAAAGGTTTTATATCGATGATGCCGGATGAGAAGGATAAAAGAAAACAGCGCATTTTTGTTACGGATGCTGCCGGTAAATTTTTGGAAGAGAATGATAATAACGGTCAGCAGAGCCAATATATCATCGGACGCATTTTTGAGGGGATCGATGAAAAAAGTCTTATGAGCACGATACAAACTGTTATGAAAATGGAAAGGAATCTGAGTGAATTATGAAGACGTTGATCATTTACACATCACAAACGGGATTCACAAAAAAATATGCTGAGTGGATCGCAGAAAGGATGAGCGCGGATCTGCTCGATCTGAAGGATGCGCAGAAGAAGGAAAGTGCGTTCTTTGAGCCGTATGAGGCTATCATTTTCGGCGGATGGACTATGGCGGGAAATCTGGTGAAAGCAAAATGGTTTCTTGATAAGGCTTCTGCATGGAAAGATAAATGTCTTGCGGTGTTCTGTGTGGGAGGAAGTCCCAATGACAATCCGGATGTTGATGTATGGCTTCATAATATTCTTACAGATGAGCAGAGGGATTATATCCGGGCATTTTACTGTCAGGGCGGTTTCAATTACGAGAAGATGAATGCGGCCTCAAGACTGGCCATGAAGATGTTTGTGGGAGCACTTAAGAAAAAGAAAGATGCAACCGAGGAAGAAAAGAAGATGGCTGAGATGATCTCTGTTTCTTATGATATCTCTGATATCAAGTACATTGAACCCATTATTGAATATCTTCAAAGCAGGGATGCATGTTTTTGAATGGTGGAGCGGCGAATATCGTCTGTTAGAAGAGCGTATTGCAGAAATGGATGAGGTGAAGAAAAAGGGATAACAAGATGATGAAGGGTAACCAACAGAGGTATATTCAATATCTTTCGGAATTCGCGAAAGAGAATAAGGTACACATCTGGCTAGGCGGTTCATTTCTTAAAGGAAATGCCACTCCGTATTCTGATGTGGATATCAGTGTCTGTTGCAGGGCGGAGCAGGCGAAACAGTTGATCTATGGCTATGGCAATCCGGTGTTCCTTTCCAGAACATCCAATCCGATGGGGATTCTGATCGTCATCTATGGGGATGGTGTTCCGGTTGATCTTGAAATAATTGAAAGCGTAGAAGTCGCGGGGACGGAGTATTTCCATCAGGAGGATATCAAAGTTTTTGATTATTTAAGGGATGAGGATATCTATAAGGAGATTGTTTTGCGGGATGATGAGCCGTATCAGGTATCGCGTCTGTTTCATCGGAGTTTGATCAAGTATCTGTCCGGAAAGGAAGATATCGGCATTTCCATAGCAAATGAAATTGCTGCTTTT
>CADBQK010000061.1 GCA_902796775.1 uncultured Lachnospiraceae bacterium | reverse complement strand
TCATTACACGTTTTAATCCGGACAGGATCATCATCGAGCCCTCCGGAGTAGGTAAACTTTCGGATGTCGCACTGGCTGTGCAGAGGACCGGCGGGGATGTGCCGATCGAGCTGAACAGCATGGCGACCGTGGCAGACGTAAACAAGTGCAAAATGTACCTGAAAAATTTCGGGGAGTTTTACGCGAACCAGATCGAAAGTGCAGATACGATCGTCCTGAGCCGTACACAGAGTACAAGCCAGGAGAAGCTGGAAGCCGCAGTAGCGCTGATCCGTGAGCACAATCCGAAAGCAGCGATCATTACAACACCGTGGGATGAGCTTACAGGCGCGCAGATCCTTGCCGCAATCGAGCATCCGATCTCTCTGGCAGATCTCATGATCGCAGAAGATGAAGAGGATGAAGAGCACGAGCATCATCATCACCATCACCATCATCACGACCATGATCATGATGAACATGAACATCACCATGAGCATCATCATGACCACGATGAAGATGAGCATGACCACGATCATGATCATGAGGAGCATGAAGGGCACGAACACCACCATCACGACCATGATGATGAAGAGCACGAGCATCATCACCACCATCATCATGATCACGATGAGCATGGCCACCACCATCATCACCATCACCACGGGCATGATGCGGATGAGATCTTTACCAGCTGGGGTGTGGAGACTCCCCGTAAATACACAAAGGAAGAAATCGAGAGCATCCTGAAAGCCCTTTCTGACAGCACCGAGGCTGATTACGGTATCGTACTTCGTTCGAAGGGCATGCTGCCCGCACAGGACGGTACATGGATCTATTTTGATATGGTCCCCGAAGAGTATGAGATTCGCGAAGGGGCTCCGGAGTATACCGGCAGGCTCTGCGTTATCGGGTCAGAGCTCAAAGAGGATAAGCTGGCTCAGCTGTTCCAGGTATAACGAATGAGATATAGAGCCGTCATGAATAATAAATCATGGCGGCTCATCATAAATCAAATATGCAGAAGAAGGTGATCTTATGGATGAACTGACAATTCCCGTATATCTGACAATGGGGTTCCTGGAGAGCGGGAAGTCCACCTTTATTGATGAAGTATTCGGAAGCGGAGAGTTCGCAGATGGCGACAGAGGTGTCTATATCTGCTGTGAAGAGGGCGAGGTAGAGGTCGACCCCCACGTGATGGATGCCTGCCTGATGACGATGGTCCGCGTAGAAGAGGAGAAACAGCTGGATGCCCAGTTTTTCAATATGATTGACGAGATCTACCATCCGGAGCGTGTGTTTATCGAGTACAACGGCATGTGGGATCCGGATACAATCCTGAATGTTGACCTTCCTCCCGGATGGGGGATCTATCAGATCGTGACGATGATTGATGCCAGTACTTTCGGTATTTACCTCAACAACATGAAATCGATCATCGGCAATATTCTCAAGGTTACCGAGCTGGTCATCTTCAACCGCTGCGACGAAAGCCAGGATCTGGCGATGTTCAGGCGTCAGGTACTGGCCGTCAATAACCGGATCCAGCTGATGTTTGAGCATCGTAACGGGCAGATGATCGAGCTTGGAAGAGATATCCCGCCTTACGATCTTGACGCACCTGTAATCGAGATTACCGATACGGACTACGGCCTGTTTTATCTGGACGCAGGAGAAGATCAGGAACGCTACGAAGGCAAGACTGTACATTTCAAGGGCAAGATCATGACAAGCAGAGACTTCTCCCCCGGTTACTTTGTACCGGGAAGAAACGCCATGACCTGCTGTGAGAACGATATCCGCTTCATCGGCTTCTTGTGTAAAGGAGATGGGCGGTATCCTGTCAAAAACGGGCAGTGGGTGGAGCTGACAGCGCAGATCCATTACGAAAAGCGCAAAGAGTACTACGGGCTCGGCCCAGTGCTCTACGCAAAGCAGATCACTCCAGCCGACCCGCCCGCAGAAGACCTGGTATATTTTAATTAGAAAATGTTGAGTGAGTCAGGGGACGTATCTTCTGACTCATTTTTTTGCAAATGAGTCAGAAGATACGTCCCCCGACTCACACCGACTCACCGACTCACACATGAAAAAAGACTGACAAAAAACGGAAATATAATGGAAACAGAATTGTCAAATCTGCAATTTTACGGTATATTATCATTGAAAAGCCGAGGTGTGACTGATGAGGAGGCCAGATAAGAACGCAGAAAGGAGACCTGCGATGACGATTGAGGAGATCAAGAGGAAGAAGAGGGAGCTTGGCTTGACGAGCCTTATGATTTCAGAAGCTTCGGATATCCCTCTCAGTACCATTCAGAAAATCATCAGCGGTGTTACGAAGTCCCCAAGGAGAGATACTCTGGAGGCAATCGAGTCTGTTTTATATGCAGAGGAGCAGAGACGGCGAAGGGATTCTGGTCTGAGTGATCGTTTCAAACATACTTCCTGTCAAGAAGGGGATTACGGACAGCCGTCAGCCCAGGTTTCTTCTTCTGCTGGCAGAGATTCCTATGCAGGGATAGTGTCTTCTCCTGACGGAATAGTAATGGAGCCTGTACCTATAGCGCTGCTGTACCCGGCTACCGGAAACAAACGCGTGTATACAGTGGAGGATTACTATGCGATACCTGATGACAGACGGGTGGAGCTCATTGACGGTGTGATCTATGACATGGGAGCTCCGGCGGTTATCCATCAGAAGATTTTGGGAGAGCTTCATTTGCTCTTCCGGGAGTGTGTAGATGCCCACGAAGGCGTTTGCGATGTCTATCTTTCTCCCTGTGATGTTCGGCTTGACAGCGATAACTATACGATGGTCCAGCCAGATATGCTGGTAATCTGCAGGGAATATGACCTTGGAGCGAAAGCATTTGACGGCCCGCCGGATCTGACGGTAGAGATCTTGTCCCCATCTACCAGGAGCAAAGACATGCTGCTGAAACTGTACAAGTACCAGCATGCCGGCGTAAAGGAGTACTGGATCATCGATCCAGAGAATGAAACAGTTCTGGTCTATGATTTCCAGGAGGGTTCCCTGTACCCTGAGAAGTATGATTTTGATTCACTTATCCCCATCCATCTGTCCGGCGGGGAGTGCAGCATCGATTTTTCCAGGATCAACCGCGCACTGAAGAAGAGAAGGGGATGATCCGGGATCATTCTTATACCTAAGCATCGTGCGTTAGATATTAGCAACATGCAAAATTTCAGGATTTATTCAGAAATTTGAGGACAATTCCCATGAAAATATGCTATAGTAGTAGAAAACATTGAGGGAGCATGGATCGATCATTCTCATGTTTTCCTTATGCAGGACAAATGGGTAAAGTTATAGGAGGAATTATCATGAAGTGCAGAAAAGGACTTGCGTTAGGTATTTGTTTGGCTATGATCTGCGCAGCGATAACAGGGTGCTCTCAGAAGAAAGATGCACCTGCTGCTTCTGCAGCTACAGAGCAGGCTGTCACGGAGACTGCAGCAGAAAGCGCAGCAGAGACAGAGCAGGCTGTCACAGAGGCTGAAGTGGAAAGCGTAGCAGAGACAGAGATTGCCGAAGAGGATGTAACGGAAACGGAAGTAGATGTAGAGCAGATCATGTCAGAGCAGGAGAGCATGCTGCCGTTTATGTATTCCGGAGATGATCCGTATCTGCCTGTGATCTGCGGCTGGATGGAGACTGAGTTTGGACAGTATTATGATCTGGATGGCGGAGTGTTCATCCCTGAACCGGTTATCCTCTATACAGATGAAAGCAACGAGGAAGACATCAAAATCTGGGGAGATTTTCAGGAAGACGTATATACTCTTGATGATGAGACCCTGGTAAATCAGAGCGGCGGAAGCAATCCCGGATTGCTGCATCTGAAAAAGACGGATGATGCCAGCTATGAAGTGACAGAGTTTGAAAAAGTCGGGGATGGTTCGGATTACGATAAAGATGTGCAGAGGATTTTTAGCAGCGCTCCTGCTGATGCCGGGGATCTGGTAGCTGCCTTCCAGGAAATAGGGAATAATGGCGCAAGAGATAAAGCCCGCTGGGAATACCTGAAAATGTATGTAGATGAGGTCCCGCAGTCAATCAAGTCCTACAAGATGTATGGCTGGCAGCCGGTATCACTGGAAGGGACAGAGCCGCCGCAGGAGTTCTGGGTAGAGGAATAAATGTAATCAGAAAGATGAATAAGCAGCTATAAGCAGCTGAAGCTGAGTAGAGTCGAAGCTGTGGAGGACTAGCTGTAATGTTCGAAAAGCAAACAGGTATATCTGGTAAGGGTTAGTTTATATTATAACCCTGCAGATATACCTGTTTTCTGTATCTGTCTCGGTAATATATGCTGCTGTTTTTGACAGGTACCGGGCAGAACGGGGATAGACAATGGATCGAGGAGCGATTCATAGACTGTTTGGAAAATTGACAGCACCCTGAAAAAACCGGGGCAGATTCTCTTTCTTGTAGCAAGCCGGGCTTTGTGGTAAACTGAAATCCTTGAAACTCTGCCAGGGCAGATTAAATCAGGAATAGTACTATGAAGAGATTTAGGGATAAATGGCTCCGTTTTTAAGGAGCAGAAAAACAGATGAAAAACAGAGGTAAGGTGATAAAAGCATGAATTTTGTAATCAGGCGTGCGGTTAAGGAAGATATTCCAGGGATACTGGAATTGCTGGTCCAGGTAGACATGGTGCATCATAATGGGCGCCCGGATCTGTTTAAAGGACCAGCTACGAAATATAATGAGATGGAACTGGAATCCATTCTGGCAGATGATCAGACACCAGTGTTTGTCTGTTCTGACCAGGATGGGCGGATCATGGGTCATGCCTTCTGCATTCATAAGCAGGAAGTGGATAATTCGGTCCTGACAGATATCCGGACACTGTATATTGACGATATCTGTGTGGATGAAGCCTTTAGGGGATATGGCGTGGGAAGCGCTTTGTACCGGCATGTAATGAACTATGCAAAAGAGCAGGGATGCTACAATGTCACCCTCAATGTCTGGTGCTGTAATCCGGGTGCTCAGAAATTCTATGAATCCATGGGATTCAAACCGCAGAAGATAGGTATGGAGGTGCTTCTGTAGAACTTTCTTAAAGATGAAGGCAAAGCCCGCTGACTAGAAGAGCGAAAAAGCGGAAACAGCTGCTGGTTTATAGAAGAGATAAATAAATGATGCTGAATGATAGGAAATGGTGATGGAGACCTGCGGGGTATCCGGTTGCCAATACTCTTTCAGAGGAGTATATTGTTTTGTATACGTAACTGATCAGCACCCTGAATGCTAAGGGGTCTGAATATCTACCTGTTTTTTGCCGGGATGCTTTTGGAGGTAATGGATATGAAGATAGTGGACGCAATGGGCGATGCCTGCCCGATTCCTGTAGTAAAGACAAAGAAGGCGATTGAGGCGCTGGAGACCAGTGATATCGTCCAGACTCTGGTGGACAATGAGATTGCTGTACAGAACCTGACCAAGATGGCACAGCAGAAGAATTTCCCTGTTCAGAGCGAGAAGCTGGGTGAAGGGGAATATAAAGTCACGATTACGGTAGATGATCCTGCTGCAGCAAAAGGTGCAGGTCCGGATGGAAATGAAGGACAGGAGTATGCCTGCCCGGTTCCTTCTGCCGGCGGCAAGGTAAATACAGTCGTTGCAGTTACATCTCCTTTTATGGGGACCGGAGATGACAAGCTGGGCGCTATGCTGATCAAGGGATTCTTCTTTGCTCTTACCCAGCAGGATGAGCTGCCGGATTCGATCCTGTTTTACAACGGTGGTGTGAAACTCAGCACTGAGGGGGCAGACCCGGATATTCTTTCCGATATCCGCAAGATGGAAGAGCAGGGAGTCCAGATCCTGAGCTGCGGCACTTGCCTGAATTTTTACGGATTAAGTGAAAAGCTGGCAGTGGGTTCTGTGACAAATATGTATGAGATCGTTGAGAAGCTTTCCAAAGCAGGGCGTATTATCCGTCCGTAAAGAGGTTTTAAAGCGCCTTTTTTAGAGCAGCTGCTTTCAGGAGCTTTACGGAGAAAAGGTATGAGAGAAAAGAAACCTTATGTGGTGATCTCCTTTGAAACTACCACACAGGCGATGGCTATGGAAACAGAATGCAGGCGGCTGGGGATTCCCGGCCGCCTCATTCCGCTGCCAAAAGAGATTTCTGCGGCCTGCGGCCTGGCCTGGCGAATCAGCCAGGAGGACTATACTGCTTTCCGTCCGCAGATTGATGTGCTTCCTGTGGAAACAGCGCAGAGGACATCTTTACTATTGTAAAGAAAAGCTGATTATGATACATGTGATATGCCAGAATCGCCAAAAAAAACCTGAAAAAGGGCTGGATTTTTGTTAATTCCAAGCGGCTTGTAATTGAAAAAACGTTTGACAAAATCAAAAATACTTGTTAAAATTCTATGGTATGCCTCCAGGCATACCTTTTGTTGTGCTGCAAACCCGAACACCTCTGCTGCTTACTGCAGACTGCAGAAAAGTTTGAGTGAAATGGCAGGGAACGGCCAGGAAGCAGACATATGATTATTTTAATGGCATAGGAGGTGAAAACAATGCCGACATTTAACCAGTTAGTGAGAAAGGGCAGGCAGAGTCTTGAAAAGAAGTCCACAGCTCCCGCTCTTCAGAGGAGCTACAACTCCCTTCACAAGAAGGCGATCGATATGTCTTCTCCGCAGAAGAGAGGTGTGTGTACCGCTGTCAAGACCGCGACTCCCAAGAAACCTAACTCAGCTCTGAGGAAGATTGCGAGGGTACGTCTTTCCAATGGTATCGAGGTTACGAGTTATATTCCGGGTGAAGGCCACAACCTTCAGGAGCATAGCGTCGTACTGATTAGGGGCGGCCGTGTAAAGGATCTGCCCGGTACCAGGTACCATATTATCAGAGGCACTCTGGATACTGCAGGAGTTGCCAACAGGAAACAGGCCCGCTCCAAGTACGGGGCAAAGAGGCCGAAGAAGTAATCCGGGTTTCACTATCTGCTTATTTGCGAACGAATGAGGCATTGCTTTCATGCTTTATAGATTCGAGCGCGAACACGCAATTACGTGAGTACCCGGGATCTGATGATCCATAAGGAGGGAAGAAACGTGCCAAGAAAAGGACATGTAGCAAAAAGAGATGTTCTGGCAGATCCCATCTACGGCAGCAAGGTCGTAACCAAGCTGATCAATAACATCATGCTTGACGGCAAAAAGGGAGTTGCCCAGAAGATCGTCTACGGTGCATTCGAGACCGTAGCGGAAAAGACCGGCAAGGATGCCCTCGAAGTATTCGAAGAGGCAATGAACAACATTATGCCGGTACTGGAAGTTAAGGCAAGGCGTATCGGTGGTGCTACCTATCAGGTTCCTATTGAAGTCAGGGCTGACAGGAGACAGGCACTTGCACTCAGATGGCTGACCCTTTTCTCTCGTAAGAGGGGCGAGCGGACACAGGTAGAGCGTCTGGCCAATGAGATTATGGATGCTGCGAACAATACAGGTTCGTCAGTGAAGAGAAAAGAAGACATGCACAAGATGGCAGAGGCCAACAAGGCATTTGCCCATTACAGGTGGTAATGGGAGCTGCTTTCAGCATTTGCCCCTGTGTGTGAAAGTGAGAAGGAGGAATATCCTTGGCTGGAAGAGAATATCCACTGGAAAGGACCAGAAACATAGGTATCATGGCCCACATCGATGCGGGCAAGACGACCCTGACTGAGAGGATTCTCTACTATACCGGAGTCAATTATAAGATTGGCGAAACGTATGAGGGTACGGCGACTATGGACTGGATGGAGCAGGAGCAGGAGCGAGGCATTACCATTACTTCTGCTGCCACGACATGCCACTGGACTCTTCAGGAAAATAACAAGCCGAAGGATGGTGCTCTGGAGCATCGTATTAACATTATCGATACTCCGGGACATGTAGACTTTACGGTAGAGGTAGAGCGTTCTCTCAGAGTCCTGGACGGTGCAATCGGCGTTTTTGACGCCAAGGGCGGTGTCGAGCCTCAGTCTGAGAATGTATGGCGCCAGGCGGACACCTATTCGGTTCCGCGTATGGCATTCGTCAACAAGATGGATATCATGGGTGCCAATTTCGAGAATACCGTCAGCGAGATAGGGAGCAAGCTGGGGAAGAATGCGATCGTGATCCAGCTGCCTATCGGCAAGGAAGACTATTTTAAGGGCATCATCGACCTGTTCGAGATGAAGGCATATATTTACAATGATGCCAAAGGCGAGGACATTTCGATTGTTGATATTCCTGAAGACATGAAAGAGGAGGCCGAGGCAGCGCGTTCGGAGCTGATCGAGAAGATCTGCGAATTTGACGATGACCTCATGATGCAGTACCTTGAGGGCGAAGAGCTCGATGTTGATGACATGAAAAAGGCACTGCGTAAGGCAACTATTGAAAACAAGGGCGTTCCCGTATGCTGCGGCAGTGCCCACCAGAACAAAGGTATTCAGAAACTGCTGGATGCTGTTCTGGAGTTCATGCCTGCTCCTACAGATGTTGCGGACATCAGAGGAACGGATATGGATGGGAATGAGCTTGTCAGACATTCATCTGACGAAGAGCCTTTCTCTGCCCTGGCTTTCAAGATCATGACAGACCCCTATGTAGGCCGTCTGGCATTTATCCGTGTATATTCCGGTACGCTCAATGCCGGTTCCTATACGATGAATGCAACCAAAGGCAAGAAGGAGCGTGTCGGACGTATCCTTCAGATGCATGCTAATAAGAGGACTGAGCTTGACAAGGTGTACGCTGGTGATATCGCAGCAGTTGTCGGTTTTAAGTTTACTTCGACCGGCGATACCATTTGTGATGAGCAGCATCCCGTCATCCTCGAGTCCATGGAGTTCCCGGAGCCTGTTATCGAGCTGGCAATCGAGCCCAAGACGAAAGCCAGCCAGGGCAAGATGGGTGATGCTCTCGCAAAACTTGCGGAGGAGGATCCCACATTCCGGGCACATACCAATCCCGAGACAGGACAGACCATCATCGCCGGTATGGGCGAGCTTCATCTGGAAATCATCGTAGACAGGCTTCTGCGTGAGTTCAAGGTGGAGGCTAATGTAGGCGCTCCTCAGGTTGCTTACAAAGAGAGCATCACAAAGGCAGTGGATATTGACAGCAAGTATGCCAGACAGTCCGGCGGACGCGGTCAGTATGGACACTGTAAGGTTCACTTTGAGCCGATGGATGCGAACGGCGAGGAACTGTTCAAATTTGAGTCGACCGTTGTGGGCGGTGCAATTCCGAAGGAATACATTCCGGCAATCGGAGCCGGTATCGAGGAGGCGGCAAAGGCCGGTATCCTTGGCGGTTATCCGGTGCTTGGTATTCATGCCACCGTTTATGATGGTTCTTACCATGAAGTCGACTCCAGCGAGATGGCATTCCACATCGCAGGTTCCATGGCTTTCAAAGAAGCCATGCGTAAGGCAGGAGCACAGCTCCTTGAGCCCATCATGAAGGTTGAGGTTACGATGCCGGAAGAGTATATGGGCGATATCATCGGCGATCTGAATGCACGCCGCGGACGCATCGAGGGGATGGAGGATATCGGAGGAGGCAAGATGGTGAAAGCCTATGTCCCTCTCTCTCAGATGTTCGGCTATTCCACAGACCTGCGTTCCAGGACACAGGGAAGAGGCAATTACTCGATGTTCTTTGAGAAGTATGAGCCTGTTCCGAAGAATCTTGCTGAAAAGATCCTCAACAGGAAAGAGGATTGAGGATCGCATTCTAAACAAGGCTGAATCCATGTGATTTAGTTGAAATTAATTAAAATTGTTATTGAAGATTCAGCGTAAATGCAATATAATCAACTTTAGCTGTATTTTCTGGATCTGATATCATTTATGCCTGTACCTCCCCCGAGGGAGCCGGGCAAGTATTAAGGAGGACTTTTCCAATGGCAAAAGCAAAGTTTGACCGTACTAAACCGCATTGTAACATCGGCACCATCGGCCACGTAGATCATGGCAAGACCACTCTTACCGCTGCTATCACTCTTGTACTTTCCAAGAGAGTTCCCGGTAACGCATTCATGGCTTTCGACAGCATCGACAAGGCTCCGGAAGAGAGAGAGCGTGGTATCACCATCTCTACCGCTCATGTAGAGTATGAGACTGCCAACAGGCATTATGCTCATGTAGACTGCCCGGGACATGCTGACTATGTTAAGAACATGATCACTGGCGCAGCTCAGATGGACGGCGCTATCCTCGTAGTTGCTGCTACTGACGGTGTTATGGCTCAGACCAGGGAGCACATCCTCCTTTCCCGTCAGGTAGGTGTTCCTTACATCGTAGTATTCATGAACAAGTGTGACATGGTCGATGATGAGGAGCTTCTTGAGCTCGTCGATATG
>CADBQK010000060.1 GCA_902796775.1 uncultured Lachnospiraceae bacterium | reverse complement strand
TGATGATCACCTCAATTCCGTCAATTGAAGCATCTTTTTCTACCCGAACAGTTACATCATTCTTCATATTAATTCCTCATCACTGCAGACTTGTGTCATCTGTGATATCAAGTCTTTTCCGGCAGCTCTGCAATGACAGTATACCTACAGTGTATTCACCCCAGTTTAATTCCCGGTCCTAACACAAAAATCTCAATAAGAACCAGGATCACGCTGATAAAAAACAGCACATAGTTTGCTTTCCTGGGCAGGTGATACAGGAACCTTCCGCTTTTCGGCGGCTTTACCAGATACGCGGTATACATAAAGCCCCAGAAGAACGGGATCCACATTATATTATACAGGAGTCCGAGCCCGATACTCAGTTCGCCGGTCTTCATCATCGGAGAGATCGCAGTGCAGATCATTCCTAATGCAAATCCAATGATAAACACCAGCAGGTGCAGCCTGAAGGCAACATATCTTCTCTCCCCTTTATCGTCTCTGTTTTGAATAAAGCAGTAGGACAGATGATTGAGGAAGAAGAAAAGTGCTACGATTCCAACGGCACCGACAACAGAAAGTGTAATCCGCAAAAATATAACCACCCCCGGGTACTCAGTCAGATTAGCATATACATTTCCCCAGTCTCCGGCTCCGAACACACCACCGATCAGGAAATAACCGATGCCCTGTACAAACTGTGCTCCCATGAGCTGTGTCAGGAATACTCTGATGAGCGGTCCCATTCTGACCTTCAGCAGGACAATCAGAAGGATAATCCCAAACAGAGCATTCAGGACAGATGCGCTTCCGCCCGCCACCATGATCCGATGAAAAGGGGAGAGAATAGAATAATCGGGCACGATTGCGTTCACCGAACCGGCAGAATAATACAGAAGCTTTGATCCGTAGATCATGTGTGTCAGAAGGTGAAGGAGCTCATGCCCCGGCACGGTAATAAAACATGCCAGCATAGCGGTGGCCGCACAGTTGAAAATCGACATATCTTTCTCTGATTTCACTTTATTATTCCTCCCCCCTTAAAACATTTTTCAATTGTCTGACTTATCATCATAATTATCTGAATCAATCACTTCAAGATCTTATCTACGAATGGTCGATTTCAGTGTCCGAATGGTAAATCGTTTCAACAAGTTAGCCATCCTGACTTCCGTCATACGCATGATACATCAAATAAGCAAATAGCTTTACCTTGACGATTCATCTGAAAAAGGAGGGGCAGTTTAGCCCCTCCCCAAAATGTTCACTTCTTTGTCTTAACCTTTACCACCTTGCTCCAGTTTGAGCTATAGCCCTCCTTATTGATCAGACGTGCGCGGATATAATAGGTCTTGCTTTTGCCTTATTTACAACCCAGCTGTGGTATAATTGAGTCGCAGACAAAATCATTCACAACAAAGGAGAGTGCTGCGCTATGAAAACTATATCACAGTCTAAGATACTGCTTCAAGATGCTGCAAACTAGTACTTGGGAGGTACAGAATGATATACACGAATGATTATGAATCCCCTTTGGGAAACATCCTGCTTGCCGGTGACGAACAGGGACTAACAGGGCTTTGGTTTACGGAAGGAGACAGGTATATTGGGCTGGGTCTGAAGAAAGGAGCCGTTCGACGTGAAACAGACTATTTTTCTCAGACGAAAGAATGGTTGAATATCTATTTTTCAGGCCATAATCCCGGATTTTTACCTCGAATCCATTTGATCGGTTCTGATTTCCGCAATCGTGTCGGGGAGATCCTGTGCGAGGTACCTTTCGGAAAAACGGTTACATACGGGTGTATTGCCGATCAGATTGCAAAGGAGCGTGGGCTCGAGAGGATGTCTGCACAGGCAGTCGGCGGAGCGGTCAGTCATAATCCGATCTGCATCATCGTTCCTTGCCATCGTGTAGTCGGATCGACTGGCAGCCTGACCGGATATTCGGGTGGAATCAAGCGAAAGAAAGCTCTTCTGGAACTGGAGAATTGTATAATCTGATCTTATCTTCAGGCTGTTTGCATCTCATACATTTCGTATCAGAATTCCAGCCATAAGATTCACAAAAAGAATAGAAAAACTCCCGGTCACCGAAGTAATACCTCACAGCCGGGAGTATGTTCATCTTACTTCTTTTTTATCTGGTAACAGATTTCCTATTATCACTATTTACCCGGCATTAAAAAGTTCTGAGAGGGTATCCGCATTTTCCTCTAACATATTAAGTACATATTGATCCCAATGCCGTGCATCAGCATCTGCGCTGCCGAATACATAGTCCTCCTGGCCGTGATCCATTACGTCAAATCCGGGAGCCGCTTTGCTGGCCCCTGATGTCCTGTAAGCAGCTGCACCTGCAAGTGTCATGTTGATGCCATTCTCCTCATCGTAACTGACCCAGCC
>CADBQK010000059.1 GCA_902796775.1 uncultured Lachnospiraceae bacterium | reverse complement strand
TCCAGCCAGATCGCTTTATCCATCAGTGAGAATGTCAGATCAAACGGCCATGAGAGGTTATGTCCCGGTGCATCCCAGACAAAGATGGGATATTTGTCTTTAAAGTACAGAATCTGTTTTTTAAACAAACGGTGATCCGCCGTCAGTCCGGGCAGGAAGACCAGAACAGGAGCGGATTTGGCAGCCTTTTTGCTCACCCAATAGTGGATACTCCCGCAGGATGTCTCATATGTTTTTTCTATCATGATTCTCTCCAGTTTTGGGCAGTCAGACGGGTGCTGATCAGCTGTCGCCGGTAACGGGTGCTGATCATCAAGGTTAGTATATCATAAATCCTGTTCGGAGATGTGAATAGATACAGAGAATAAGCTGATTTTTCAAGGAAATGCCGAAAATTTGTGAATTATTTATCACTTTTTTAGTACTATCTGCGGCTTTCTTTGTGGTATAAATGAGGAATAGAGGTGAGTGAACAGATAAAGATGTTTGTATTAGAAAAGGCAGTAATCGGGAGACAGATGGAAAGGAGAATGGTATGGGTGGTTTTTTTGCGGCAGCACTGAAGCATGATTGTGTGTTTGATTTGTTTTTTGGAACAGATTACCATTCCCACCTGGGAACCAGGAGAGCCGGAATGGTTGTATTTGGGAAAGATGGTTTCAACCGTGCCATTCACAATATCGAGAATTCTCCGTTCAGGACGAAGTTTGACCGGGATATAAGCAAGATGAATGGATATATGGGTCTTGGCTGTATTTCAGATTATGAGCCGCAGCCGCTGATCGTACGTTCTCATCACGGAACTTATGCGATTACAACTGTCGGCAAGATCAACAATATGGACAAGATCCTGAAAGGACTGCTCGGAAAGGGAAAGATGCAGTTCCTGGAGATGAGCGGCGGAGACATCAATCAGACCGAGCTTGTTGCAACACTGATCAATCAGAAAGACAATCTGGTGGAAGGGATCCGGTACGCACAGAAGAGGATCAACGGGTCTATGACGATCCTTCTGATGACAGAAAAGGGAATCTACTGTGCAAGAGACCGGTATGGCCGTACACCACTGGTAATCGGGAGAAAAGATGACGGATTCTGTGCTTCTTTTGAAGCTTTTGCTTATCTGAACCTGGGTTACAAGCGCTTTAAGGAGCTGGGACCCGGTGAAATCGTGGTTATGACTCCGGAGGAGATCGTCACACTTGCAAAACCGGGGAAAAAGATGCGGATCTGCACCTTCCTCTGGGTCTATTACGGGTATCCTTCCTCTTCTTACGAAGGGGTTACTGTGGAAGAGATGCGGTATAACTGCGGGAAAGAGATGGCATTGCGTGACAGGTCAGACGGCCATTATACATCAGAGTGCGTCGATACGGTTGCCGGCGTACCGGATTCGGGTGTGGCTCATGCAGTGGGTTATGCAAATGAATCCGGGATCCCGTTTTCCCGTCCGCTGATCAAATATACTCCAACCTGGCCCAGATCTTTCATGCCGACGATCCAGTCACAAAGGGATCTGATTGCAAAGATGAAGCTGATTCCTATTAATGAGCTGATCTGCGGAAAGAGAATGATGATCATTGATGATTCGATTGTCAGAGGGACGCAGCTGAGGGAAACAGCGGAGTACCTGTTTGAAAGCGGGGCAAAGGAAGTGCATGCAAGGCCTGCCTGCCCGCCAATCATGTTTGGATGTAAATATATCAGTTTTTCTCGTTCCACCTCGGAAATGGAGCTGATCGCCCGACGTGTTATCAGCGAGGAGGAAGGTCAGGAAGTCAGCAGGGAGATCCTGGACGATTACGTCAATCCGGATTCGGACAGGTATCACCGGATGCTGGATGGGATCTGTAAGAAGATGGGATTTACTTCCCTGCGTTATAATCGTCTGGACGACATGATCAAAGCAGTCGGGATCGATAAAGAAAAACTCTGTACTTATTGCTGGACCGGCAGGGAATAAGCCGGGAAGAAAGCAGGCAGATATGAACATGGACCTCACAGGAGTCGGCTAATAGATTCCTGTGGGGCTTTTTTCGTTTGTAAAAGGGGATTGAGACGGCATTCGGGTTGTACTATAATGAAGGTAGTCTTAATGAGGAGGCCTGATTATTATGATATTTGGAATCGATAAAATAGATCCGGAACGTCTGGCGGTGCTTGCTCCGGACGGGACAAAGCTGACTTACAAAGATCTGGTGCGTGCTGCCGGGGAAGTGGCAGAAGCGATTCCTGAGAGGGGACTGTCTTTCTGTCTGTGTGCGAACCGGCCGGGAGCACTGGCCGGATATCTGGCGCTGGCAGAGAGTGGCTGCGTGCCTCTTCTGCTGGATGAGGAGCTGCATCCGGATTCTTTTGGAAGTTTGTTTGACACTTATGGACCGGCTTACCTGTGGCTTCCTGTGGATATGGCGGAAGCTGTCCTGGCAGCAGAGAGAGATTCGGGTACAGAGCCGTCAGCCTCCGCAGAGCCTGCCGGCACTGCGGGAGACCGGGGGGAAGATCTTTTGAGAGGCCGTCTAAAAAAGAAGCTTTATGAGACCTGCGGCTACGGACTCTATTCCACAGGCTGCCTGCCGTATCCGATGGCACCGGAGCTGTGCCTGCTGCTGGCGACTTCCGGCAGCACGGGGAATCCGAAGCTGGTGCGGCTGTCCAGGGAGAATCTGGAGTCCAATGCGCAGTCGATCCGGGAATATCTGCAGATTGATGAGGCGGAAAGGCCGATCACCACGATGCCGATGCAGTATACCTACGGCCTGTCTATTATCAACAGTCATCTGACGGCGGGAGCCTGTATCCTGATGACGACGGATGGGTACGTACAGCTGCCTTTCTGGCAGTTTTTCAATGAGCAGAAAGCGACGAGTTTCGGCGGTGTTCCCTACACCTATGAACTGATGAACCGGCTGCGTCTGTTCCGCGGACCAATGCCGGGGCTGCATTACCTGACACAGGCTGGCGGAAAGCTCTCTCCGAAGATGCAGGAAGAGATCGGCACCTGGGCTGAAAAGAATGGCTATCGTTTCTATGTGATGTACGGCCAGACAGAGGCATCTCCGAGAATGGCTTATCTGCCGCCCCAGATGTGTCTGAAAAAGCCGGGAAGCATGGGGATCCCCATTCCCGGAGGGCGCTTTGAGATTGTGGACAGCGAGGGAAATGTGATCACACAGCCTCATCAAAGCGGCGAACTGGTCTATATTGGGCCGAATGTCTCTCTGGGGTACGCGCAGCAGAAAGAAGACCTTGCACTTGGAGATGAAAACCATGGCAGGCTTATGACCGGGGATATCGCTGAAACAGACGAAGATGGATATTACTATATCGTCGGCCGTAAGAAGCGTTTTGTTAAAATATTCGGCGTACGTGTAGGACTGGATGCCTGCGAGAGACTCCTGCAGGAAAGGTATCCCGACAGTCAGATTTTCTGCGGCGGGGAGGACAATCACCTGAAGATCTACTCTACAGATCCGGAAGTGGTCCGTGACGGGGCAAAGGTGCTGGCAGGGATCCTGCAGCAAAATGAGAAAGGATTCTCCTCACTTTATCTCCGGGAGATTCCGCGCAATGAATACGGAAAGGTCCAGCTGAAGAAACTGGATGACTGCGTCGGGGAGCTCCCGCAGGTGTCAGGGAGTACCGAATCGTAGATCCGATGCAAAAAAGGGAAGAATATGAAGAGGCAGAGTAAGAGTAAGGAAAAGAAAGGTGAGAGCAGATGAAGGACAAAGCATTTCCCTTCTCCTACGGCAAAGAAGAGAAGGACCGGATCCTGACGGAGAAATTCCTCGAGCTGACGGAATATCACAGAGAGCACTGCGTACCCTATAAGAAGATGACGGATGCGCTGGGATACGGGAAGCAGGCGATTACCCATTACAGCGAGCTGCCGTATCTGCCGGTATCACTTTTTAAGCAGCTGTATTTGTCCAGTCTCCCGGAGGATGCGGATTTCAAGACAGTGACTTCCTCAGGGACCAGCGGGCAGCGGACCTCGCAGATTATCCTTGACATGGATACAAGGATGCAGCAGCAGGTTGCCCTGATGACGATCGGGAGTGATTTCCTGGGACCGAAGCGCCTCCCCTACCTGATTATTGATTGTCCGGCGACCATCAGCAAACGGGATCATTTTTCCGCAAGGACAGCAGGGATCCAGGGGTTTTCGATTTTCGGATCGCACAGGACTTTTGCACTGAAAGATGATATGAGCCTGGATCGTGAGGCAATTGATGAGTTCCTTAAGGAGTATGGCGGACAAAAATTCCTGATATTCGGTTTTACTTTTATGGTCTGGCAGTATTTCTGCCGTGTACTGGAAGGTGAAGGGTTAAGATTTGACTGCAGCAACGCAATCCTGCTTCACGGAGGAGGATGGAAAAAGCTGATCGATCAGGCCGTATCTAAAGAGGAGTTTGCCCGCAGGCTGGAGGCAGTCTGCGGTGTGAAGCGGGTGATGGACTACTACGGGATGGCCGAACAGACAGGCAGCATTTACTTTGAATGTGAATGCGGGCACCTTCACGCGTCGGACTATTCTGCTGTGCTTTGCAGACGTGCCCGGGATTTTTCCCTGTGCGATACCGGAGAAGCCGGTTTGATCCAGGTGATGAGCACCCTGCCCAGGAGCTATCCGGGTCATAGTCTGCTGACGGAGGATGAAGGCAGGATCCTTGGAGTGGATGACTGTCCCTGCGGCCGCAGGGGAGAGTATTTTGAAGTGCTTGGAAGAGTGAAAAATGCAGAGTTAAGGGGGTGCAGCGATACCTATGAAGGCAGAAGGTGATGAAAGCAGGATCCGGCAGGCGCTGCAGGAAAGCTCCCTGCATTTTCTGGCTGGAGATCCGGAAACACTGATCCATATAGATGAGCAGGCTCCGATGGAGCCTTTTGCCCAGAGAACACTTGACTTTCTGGCAGCGCTTGCTGCCGGGCTTCGTGCCCATTCACAGATACGATCTTTCCCGGATGTGGCTGCATTTGCCTTCTGGTGCAGGCGGGCAAATCTGGAGAGGGAGAAAGAGGAGTACTATCCTGAGCAGGAGAAGTACCGGCTGGGACGCGGTGTGAGTGTACATTTTACACCATCCAATATCCCTGTACTCTTTGCTTTTTCTATGACAGCAGGACTTCTGGCCGGGAACTGTGCGATCGTGCGTCTTGCCCGGAAATCCTCTCTGCAGGAAGAAATGATCTGCAGTGTGCTGAAAGATCTGATGGCAGGAGAGTATGCAGATTTTGCGCCGCGGATCGTGCTGTGCCGTTATGGACATGAAAAGGGGCTGACGGATTATCTGTCCGGGCTGGCAGATGTGAGGATTCTCTGGGGATCGGATGAGTCCGTCCAGGAGATACGCAAAAGTCCGCTGCCGCCGCGGGGGATCGATATACCATTTGCAGCCAGAAGTTCTGCAGCGGTCATTTCCGCCGCGGAGATCCTGTCAACAGACAGATTGCCTGCGCTGGCGCTGGATTTTTATAATGATACTTATCTCAATGATCAGAATGCCTGTTCTTCTCCGCATATCCTGTTCTGGATCGGAGATGAAGAGGAGACCGCCCGTGCCCGGGAAAGATTCTGGGGAGAGGTAGCTGCATTGCTGAAGCAGCGTCCGTATCCCGTGCCGGCAGAGCTTGCAGTGCGCAAGCTTGAGGCGGGACTTGTCCTGGCAGCAGGCTGGGATGCACAGGAGCTTGTCCGACAGGATCAGGAAAATACGGTGGTTCGGGTGCAGGTACCTGCACTTTGTCCAGAGCTTTGGGAGCATACTGCAGCCGGCGGCTTTTTTATCGAATGCCGGGGTGAGGATCTGTCCTGTATCACACCGATCCTGACCGGTCACTGCCAGACGATTGCAGTCTGTGGTGTGAAGCCGGATGAGATTGCCCGGCTGTGTGCATGTGAACGGGTGCGCGGTGCGGACAGGATCGTCCCTTTTGGACATACCCTGGATTTTGAACTGACTTGGGATGGCTTCAACTTGATCGAAAACATGTCTAGGAGGATTTCCTGCTGATGGAACAGAGAGTACAAAGCGATGGATGCATGCTGTATGCGGAGAGTAATGGAGAGGGCCCCGCTCTTCTCCTGATCCATGGGGTAGCATGCGATCATCATTTTTATGACGGGATAGTGGAATGCCTGGCAGACAGGTACCAGGTGATTACCTATGACCGCCGGGGACATTCCCTGAGCAAGGCAGATAATGGGGCAGAGTACAGCGCAGCAGTTCAGGCCGAGGATGCCCGGCGGGTACTGGATGCTTTTGATGTGCAGGAGGCAACTGTAGCTGCCTGCAGTGCCGGCGGGATCGTGGCTCTGGAGCTGGCAGGCCGTTATCCGGAGCGGGTGAAAAAGCTCTTTCTTCATGAGACACCGCTTGCTGCCTCAAAAGAAATACAGTCTGTGTATGACGAATGGCAGGAGAAGTGGGAGAAACTGGCGAAGGAGGAAAAGATAGCCAGTGCTATGATGCAGCTGATCAAAGCTATGGGAGGTTTTGACAGGACATCAAAGCCGGTATCCCTTGAGCAGCAGGGACAGAACATGGAAAATCTGAAGGTTTTCCTGTATTATGAGATGGACGAATTTCTGCATTACTGCCGCAGCCATCCGGATCTGCAGCTGCAGGTTCCTCATGTTATCTCCTCGGGGGAGATGGACAGCTACGGCCTGTTCTCAAAATACGTTCCCGAGGCAGCGAACTATCTGGCCTGCCCGTACCTGAGGGTACCCGGCTATCATAATCTGGCCTGGGATATGCCCTATGTTTTTACTGTTAATCTGCTGGGTGCTCTTGATATGATGTAGGAACTGCGCAGCAGCGCAGTTCCCGATAACGGTCATCTGATATTCAGGAGGGCCGGCTGATCATGCTTCTTTCCAGTATGATTCCGGATCGCTCCATCTTCCGGTAGAGCAGGCTCCGGTCGATTCCCAGCTCCCTGGCTGTAGCGCTGCAGTTATACTGATTGCGGCGCAGGCAGTCCCGTATGATAGCAGATTCGTAATCGATGATGATATCTCTCAGCTTTCTGCCTGGTTTTCCGGAGACATCCGGCAGTGGTGAGGAGACCAGCTTGGAGGGCAGATTGACCTCACCGATCAGGATGGAGTCGCAGGATGCATAGGCACTGGTGATAACATTGATCAGTTCACGGACATTTCCCGGCCAGGAATATTCACGCATACGCTGTGCGGCTGCATCCGAAAGGATGATCTTGGTCTTGTATTTGCGGTTGAGCTCATCAAGAGTATGACTGGCGTACAGGAGGATATCGTCCGGATGATCTCTTAGGGGAACTGTCTGGAGTCCGATTACATTCAGCCGGTAATACAGATCCTCCCGGAACTGTCCCCGGGCAACCATTTCTACCAGATTCTGCCGTGTGGCGGCAATGACGCGCACATCGACTTTTTCCGGATGTGTGCCGCCGATTTTTTCTACTTCCTGTTCCTGCAGGACCCGCAGGAGCTTGGCCTGCAGGGCAAGAGGCATATCACCGATTTCATCCAGAAAGAGGCTTCCGCCGTCGGCAAGCTGGAATTTTCCCGGCTTGCCGCCTTTTTTTGCTCCTGTAAAAGCCCC
>CADBQK010000058.1 GCA_902796775.1 uncultured Lachnospiraceae bacterium | reverse complement strand
GCCGGCCAGCAGAGAGTATCTTCCGCCATAGATCACGCGGCTGAAAATATCGCGGCCGAAATTGTCCGTCCCGAAGATATGCGCCGCTGAAGGAGCCTCCAGACGTACGGTAAGATCCTGTGCGATCGGATCATAAGGTGAAACCACCGGAGCCAGCAAAGCGAGCAGGATCCAGATCATACAGATGATCACGCCCAGGGTAAACAGGTAATTGGATCTAAACAGCTTTTTTAATGCTCTTCCCATTACTGGCACCTCACTCTCGGGTCAATGACACCGTACAGGATATCTACCACGGTATTGATGACCATATAGTTCAAGGCGATCAGAAGAGCCACCCCGATTATGGAAGGGAAATCGTTGGACATAACGGATTCATAGGCAAACTGTCCGACTCCCGGCCAGTTGAAGATTGTCTCTACCAGCACCATACCGCCAAGCAGGTTTCCCAGACCCAGGCCAATGACCGTCAATACGGGAATCAGTGCATTGCCGAGCGCGTGTCCTATTATCAATCCCAGATTGGAAAGACCTTTTGCACGTGCTGTCCGGATATAATCCGTAGACATGACATCCAGAAGGTTGGAACGGGTCGTACGAGTAATCAGGCCCATCGTAAAGGCTGCAAGAACGGTCCCCGGGAGCACAAGATGCCGCAGGGCATCCAGCGCTTTAGCTATATCCCCCTGCAGCAGACTGTCGATAATGTACAATCCGGTAACGGAAGGCGGTGCGGAAAAAGAATTCCCAAGTCTGCCCGGTCCCGGCATTACTTTCAGGCGGTAATAGAAAAAGTACAGAACAAGAAGCGCAAACCAGAAACTGGGAATACTCACACCCGTTACAGACAGTGCCCTCACGATCTGGTCCAGGATACTATTTCTCTTTACGGCAGAAACAATGCCAAACACGATACCAAACACTGCTGCGATAATGATTGCAAAAAGTGCCAGCTCGATCGTTGCCGGATAACAGCGCATCAGCTCCGCCAGAACCGGCTTGTTGGTGCGGATCGAGGTCCCCAGATCCAGGTGCAGCAGACTCTGGATATAGATGAAATACTGTATGATGACCGGTTTGTCCAAACCGTGTTTCGCCCGGAAAGCTGCCACAATCTCCGGGTCTTTCAAGGCTCTCTGGCTGAGATTAGCAACCGCCGGATCACCCGGGATCAGTTTTGTCAGGATGAATACCAATGTCGCCACACCAAATAGCATCACGACCAGATATACCAGCCTCTTTCCGATAAATTTCAATCGTTCCATACTTGTTATCTCCTGCTGCAGGGAAAGGAACTGCACATGTTCCTTTCAGAATATATAGTGTTTTGCTTTGCATCCTGCTCCAGCATCGGCCGGCGTCGACAGATCATCGGCTGTGGTATATATGTCCGCTGAACCAGGCTGCAAAGCAGGCCACCCCCCGCCAGGGGGGTGGCTCCGAATTTGCAGTCATTTCTGCACTATGTCCGAAATACGGATCTGCATATTGCGGCGTCTTACTTGATATTGATAAGAGTCAGGTCAAGAGCGTAAGGATCTGAAACACCTACGCCTTCCAGTCTGTTGTTGTAAGCGATATGTGCAGGAGCCTGTACGATGAAGATGAACGGACCGCTCTCATACATCATATCCTGGATCTCCTCAAGTACTTTAGCTCTGTCGGCATCATCCGTTGCATTCTCAGCTTCGGCAATCTTCGCCACAAGTTCCGGGTCATGCTCTTCCTGCCATGCAGCACGAAGACCGACGGTCTGGCCGGGAAGGAATACCAGCTGTACGTTGGGATCTGTATAATCGGTACCCCAGTACATTACAGTGAAACCAAGCTTGCCGTCACGGTAGTCATCGCCGTAGCCGGCAGCCCAGGGAGTAGCTACGATGTTGCAGTTGATTCCAATCTGAGCCAGGTCATCCTTGACCTTCTGTGCAAGATCAGACATCGCTACACCTTCCATCTGAAGATCGCAGACATCAAGGTCGATATCAAATCCATCCGGATAACCGGCATCTGCCAGGATCTGCTTTGCTTCTTCGATATTCTGGTAATCAGCGTCTCTCTCGCCCTTGCTGCCCAGGAACCCAACCTGGATCACATCGTAAGGAGTGACTGCGCCTTCACCGGATATTGTCTGGATTCCCTTGTAATCCAGAGCTTTGCGGATCGCCTGCTGTACCTGAGGATTGGCAACAGGACCGCCGATGGACTCATCCATGTTCATCATGACGAAGCTGACAGTCTTGGTAGGCTCATTAACAAGAGTAATAGACTCATTATCCTTAAGCTCAGCCATCGTATCATCTGTCATGTTCAGAGCTACATCAATATCGCCCTGGGAAAGGGTCATCATCTGGGTATTGGAATCCGGCTGGATCTTGACGATGAACTTGTCAACATTGGTTGCAGTGCCCCAGTAATTGGGATTCTTCTCAAGAACTACTTCCTCATCCGGAGTGTAGCTGGTCATGATATACATACCGGAACCTGCACTGGTCGTATTGAGATAATCCTGAGCAGTATCCGCTGTTGCTGCATCCTCAGCATCTGTCCCGCCGTTTTCTTTCACAACAGCACTGTCAAGGACAGACATAGAAGCATAGGTCAGCTTGGAAAGAATCGCGCTGTCGACCTGATTAAGGTTAATGACAACCGTCTTGTCATCCGGAGTATCAATGCTTTCAATCGTGTCAGCAATGAAAGAAGGATTGTCTTTCAGGTTTTTGCAGCGCATGATCGAGAAAGCGACATCTGCAGAAGTCATGGGATTGCCGCTGGCAAACACGATCCCATCCTTAAGTTTACAAGTCAGGGTCAGATTGTCCTCGGAGAACTCATAGCTGTCTACCAGGTTCGGCTCTGCTGCCCCGTCATTGGAATAGAACTTGAACAGGGTCTCATAACATGCATTTACGATTACCGGGGGATACTTCTCATATACACGACCCGGATCCAGTGTAGCAAAACCGGAACCCATTGCTACAACAACTGTGGAATTGCCGGAAGACTCTCCTCCAGCTGCTTCAGTTTCTGCTGCACCAGTTTCTGCTGCACCAGTTTCTGCCGCTTCGGTTTGAGCTGCACTGGAAGCAGCAGTGCTGGATGAACCGCCGCCGCAGGCAGTCAGGCCAATAGCCATGACAAGTGTCAGAGCAAGAGCAAGTACTCTTTTCTTCATGTTTTCTTCCTCCTCCTGAAAACAGTTTCCGGAACAGGATGACTCCCGGACAGGAAATCCCCGTTCTCTTTTTCTATGTGAACGCTGCCGTTTCTTGTCTGTCCATTAATGCTTGCTGGCAGCCGTTTCACCAATATTGAAATGTTTTACTTTTACACTATCTTCTTCTCTTTTTTGATGCTTATCCTTTGTCAAATCTCTTTATACTGCCGTCATATCATCGTACAAATGACAGGCAACATAATGCCCTTCTGAGATTTCCCGCAGCTGCGGGACCTCGGACTTGCACCGGTCACAGACCTGAGGACACCTGGTATGGAAATGACACCCCGCAGGCGGATTAGAGGGGCTCGGCACCTCTCCCGTCAGATGGATACGCTCTCCCTGTGTCTCGTCAAGCCGGGGGATTGCTGAAAGCAATGCCTGTGTGTAAGGGTGATAGCGCTTCTCATAGAGCTGATCATAAGTCGCAATCTCGACCATCTTCCCCAGGTACATAACTCCGACCCGGTCGCTGATCTGGTAGACCACATTCAGATTATGAGAAATAAAAAAATACGTCAGACCCAGCTTCTGTTTCAGCTCCTGCAGGAGATTGAGTACCTGCGCCTGAATGGAAACATCCAGCGCTGAGACAGCCTCATCACAGATGATGATCTTCGGCTCCAGGGCCAGTGCCCTGGCTATCCCGATTCTCTGCTTCTGTCCGCCGGAAAGCTCATGAGGATACCTGCTCAGATGATAGGTATCCAGCCCGACCAGCTGGATCAGTTCCAGGATCCTTGCATCTACATCGATCTTGCCTTTTAATCCATGGATCTCAAAAGGCTCCATCAGAATCTGACGGATCGTCCGGCGCGGGTTCAGGCAGGCGGAAGGATCCTGGAAAATGATCTGCGCATCCTTGCGCATTTCTTTGAGATCCTTTCCCTTCAGGCTGCTGATATCTTTCTCCTCGAGATACACCTTTCCGTCAGTCGCATCGAGCAGACGGATCAGCGCACGTCCGAGAGTACTTTTCCCGCAGCCGCTCTCACCGACAACACCGAAAGTCTCTCCCCGGTAGATATCAAAGCTGATATCGTCAACAGCTTTCACTATCCCCGAGCGCTTACTCTTTCCTTTAAAATAAACCTTCAGGTTCCGTGCCTTCAGGAGAACACGGTCAGGCTGGATCTGCTTTTCCTGCTCAGCCATGACTATTCCTCCTCTCCGGCTTCATGATATATCTTCCCGTCCACCTTGATCCCCGACTCAGCATAAAGGTGGCATTTCACTTCCCGCAGGCCTTTCAGTCCGTATAGTCCCGGCTCCTTCTGTCTGCAGATATCCGTGGCGTGCGGACATCTTGGCCAGAAGCTGCAGCCGGGGATCCTCTCGGTCGGATTCGGAACCTGGCCTTCAATCGTCTCCAGCGGCGGTCTGTCCGGTGTGATCCTCGGAATAGCAGAAAGCAGTCCGCGAGTATAGGGATGCAGCGGATTATGGAACATCTCCTTAACCGGTGCCCGTTCCACGATCATCCCATCATACATAATAATCGCATTCTCACAGAGCTCGTTAACAACGCCCAAATCGTGCGTGATAAAAATGACCGATGTCCCGTGTTTTTCATTCATCTCGCGGATCAAATCCAGAATCTGTGCCTGGATCGTAACATCAAGTGCCGTCGTCGGCTCATCTGCGATTAGGATCTGCGGCTGGCAGGCTAGTGCCATGGCGATCATGACCCTCTGGCGCATGCCTCCAGACATCTGATGCGGATACTCATAAGCCCGGGCTGCCGGATTAGCGATTCCTACAGCTGCCATCATCTGGATAGCCTCCCGCATCGCCTGCTTTTTATTCATCCCGCGGTGAAGACGAAGCGACTCGGCAATCTGGCTTCCGCAGCGAATAATCGGGTTGAGGGAAGTCATCGGCTCCTGAAAGATCATGGAAATTTCATTTCCGCGAATCGCACGCATCTCTTTCTCGCTGGCTTTTACCAGATCCTGCCCTTTATACAAGATCTCACCGGCAGTAATCCTTCCCGGCGGGTTCGGAATCAACTGCATGACAGCAAGTGAACTTACGCTCTTACCGCTGCCGCTCTCTCCAACGATCCCAAGCTTTTCCCCTTTGTACAATGCATAGTTCAGATGGTTGATCGCCTGGACCGTTCCCTCCACTGTATTAAATTGTACGCACAGGTCCCGTACATCCAGGATCTTCCCCTCTTCACTCAGCAATCTTTCCGCCTCCCCGCTTTTTCACTGCGCCGCTTCAAAGTGATAACATTGCGCAACCGCAATATAGATAATAAAATACCATATTTTAATGGTTAATTCAACAGGAAATATCCTTATGCTTCTTCAATACGGGCAATCGTCATACCCGTCTTAATAAAAGCCCCTTCTTTTACCAGAGGCTTAAAAAAACCGGAGAACGGAGCTGTTTTTGAAGTGTTGGACTTATCAAGCTGTACTTCATAGAGTATCTGTCCTTCCTTCACCATATCACCCTCATCAGCAAGCCATCTTTTCAGGATCCCGCCGGTATTTCGGCCGAGTAATTTCGGAACAACCACATCCATAATCTAACTCCTTCCATCATAGCGCTGTGCATGTCACAAAAAAGTGCACAGGCATTTATCACACTTATCTATATATTATCACATCCGCTCATTAAGATGCAACATAGTGAAAAGCAGGAAAGCCGGTTAGCGGCAGGATACTATGATGTGTTTGTTCACTGAGCCGGAGGCACTGCCGGCTGTATATATTTTCTGCTTCCAGCCTGTTGTCAGCGCTCTCCTGTTGCGGTATAATTGCCTGAGCGGCTGTACAGCATCTGCACTGCAGGATACATTTATCCCAGTAATATGGATCCTGAATATCCGCATCAATTATTGGATCGTTCCCCTCAGGGGAACCGGAGAGGATGAAGAGAAAAAAATGAGCATTGGGAAAAAAAGACTGGTAATAAAAGCAGGTACTTCCACATTAACGAATGAGCTGGGAGAGACGAATCTGCGCGCTTTGGACAGGCTTGCCTGCGTACTGGCCGACCTGCACAATCTGGGCTATGAAATAATACTGGTGTCTTCCGGCGCGATCGCCGTGGGCACGAGCAGACTGAATATGAAAGAAAAGCCTTCCTCCATGCGGCTCAAGCAGGCGGCAGCAGCAGTCGGCCAATGCAGCCTGATCTTCATGTATGACAAGTTCTTCGGAGATTACAATAAGACTATTGCCCAGATCCTTCTGAACGCGGAAGATATAGAAGAAGAAGAAAAGAAGGAGAACCTCAGCAACACTTTCCAGGCGCTGCTGGAAATGAGGATCATCCCCATCGTCAATGAAAATGATTCCGTAAGCTATAAGGAAATTGAGACCAAGGAGCGGCTCTTTGGCGATAATGACATGCTATCTGCTGTCGTAGCCGTACTCTGCGATGCAGACAGGCTGATCATCCTTTCCGATATTGACGGACTGTACGACCATGATCCCCGTCTGTATCCGCAGGCAAAGCTGATCGAGCAGATCGATGAAATCACCGAAGATACCTTCCGTCTGGCCGGAGGTGCAGGTTCCCGCAGGGGAACAGGCGGCATGCGTACAAAGCTGCAGGCTGCCCAGCTGGCGACCGCGCAGAAAATCGATGTCAATATCATCAACGGCCAGCACCCGGAAGCCCTTTACGATATCGTGGAAGGGAAGCCGGCAGGTACCCTGTTTACTGCCAGAAGGTAGTAATCGTCTGCTTACGCCGCTCATTCTGAATGATTCTTTGTATAAATGTATAATAACCAAAAAAGTTCAGCACCCATGGTATTCAGGAGGCTGAACTTTTTTAATTATCTGATGTCCCTCTTCCCGGAGATATCCCCAGTTCGCGGCAGGCCAGATTGCATGCAAGAGGATTCGGTGCATATCTCTGCCGGGTCTGGTTCTGCAGTTAATCAAGTAATTGATCAGATTTTAAACCGGTATCCGACTCCCCAGATTGTCTCGATATACTGGGGTTTGGAAGTATTCAATTCGATCTTTTCACGGATCTTCTTGATATGGACTGTGACCGTTGCGATGTCGCCGATGGATTCCATATCCCAGATCTTACTGAAGAGTTCCTCTTTTGTAAACACATGGTTGGGGTTTTCCGCCAGGAAGGTGAGCAGGTCGAATTCTTTGGTCGTAAAGGCCTTTTCTTCCCCATTGACATAGACCCTGCGGGCGGTCTTGTCGATCTTGATCCCGCGGATCTCGATGATCTCATTTCCGTGCTGGCCGCTGCCTACAAGCCTCTCATACCGGGCCAGATGCGCTTTGACCCTGGCAACCAGTTCGCTTGGACTGAAGGGTTTGGTCATATAGTCGTCCGCTCCGAGACCAAGCCCGCGGATTTTATCAATATCTTCTTTCTTTGCAGAAACCATGATAATAGGGATATCTTTTTTCTCACGGATTTTCTTGCAGATATCAAACCCATCGATCCCGGGCAGCATCAGGTCCAGGATGATAATATCCGGACCGCTTCCGGGAGCCAGCGCTGCACGAAGGCCGCGGTCGCCGGTGGTCTCGATGGAGACATCAAACCCGCTCAGCTCCAGATAATCCTTCTCCAGTTCCGCAATGGCTTCTTCATCTTCTATAATCAGAACGCTACTCATCTCTGACTTCCTCCCTGTATTTGCGCAGCACAAAACTCATAGTTGTACCGACTCCTTCTGTAGAGCGTGCCCATATCTTTCCGCCATGTTCCTCAATGATCTTTTTGGCAATGGACAACCCCAGACCGCTTCCTCCTTTTGTTGAGTTGCGGGACTCATCCGTCCGGTAGAGCCGGTCAAAGATGAGCGGCACCTCCTTACGTGAGATCCCCCGGCCGTTGTCCTCGATCTCAACCTTAACGAACTCCGCTTCCTCCATCACCCGGATGCTTATTTTGAGCGGCCTCCCGGGATATGCGTATTTCACGGAATTCCCGACAATATTATTCACGACCCTCTTCAGCTGCTCCGGATCCGCGATAATGACGGTACTCTTGTCCAGATAGTTAAAATATCCGAATTCCACACCCTGCGCCTCCAGATCCAGACTGATTTCCTCGGCACAGTCCTGGAAATAGTCGCTGATGTTTAATTTCACGAAGGAATATGTCATCGAATGGCTATCCAGTTTGGCATAGAGAAACAGCTCTTCGATCAGGCTTTCCATATCATTGACCTTATTGTAGATCGTCCGGATATATTTTTCCTGTTTTTCCGGAGTGTCTGCCACTCCATCCATCAGGCCCTCGATATACCCTTTTATGGATGTCATTGGGGTCTTCAGGTCATGGGAAATATTGCTGATCAGCTCTTTGGAGTCCTTCTCATACTGGATATTCTGTTCGATCTGTCCTTTCAGCTTGATCCGCATCGCCTCAAAGGCATTGCACAGCTCCCCGATCTCATCATCGCTTTCCGCTGTTACGGAAACATTCAGATTGCCTGCTGTTATATTTTCAGCTGCCACCTTCAGTTTGCTGATCGGCCGGATGATCCCCCGGTACAGCCACATCATGGAATAGGCACTGAGCAGGAACAGGATAAACACAGCAAGGAAGATCATCCGTCCGAATACTTCCCTTGTCTGGGGAAGGATCTCACTTACATCGGTATAGATCAGCACCCGTCCGGGCTCACCGTCCGGAAAGGTCAGATCCAGCTGCTGGACATGGTAAGGATTCTCGTTGGCTACATAAATGCTCTCGTTGTTTTCGGATGTTCTGTAATCGATCTCGGAGTTGTACCGGTCTTCTGCAGGCAGCCCGGAAAAAACGACCGTATCCCCTTTATGAACCACAAGTGTAGAATAACTACGGGAAAGAGCATCATTTACATCAGAAAGGAACTCCTCATCCAGCAGTTTTTCCGGCTCCTCCCGGATCGTCTCCCTGAGCCTTGTTACCTGGGTGGCGGCAATATGCCCCATCATGCTCATCGGATTTAAGATCATCTCGTAGCTCGAAGAATCCAGATCCAGTTTTTTCTGCATGGAGCCCAGACTGTACTTCGCCAGCCCTATGACCATTGCCAGGATCAGCATAATGGGAACCACAAAAACCAGCAGGTAGGAAACAACGATTCTGGTCGAAAGCTTCATGCTCAGTCCCCTCCCTTACTGTCAGCCCTCATGCTCCGGGCTTTATCGATAGTTTCTTTTAATAAACTCAATGAGCGTTCTGCAATCATTCCATCTGCCGGCAGAGGAAACATTTCCCAGCACTGAAAACAGATAGGTGACTCCCTGATAACGGTAGATGCCGCAGAAACAGCACCCTGCTTCCTCTGTATACCCGGTTTTCCCGCCCAGAAATCCCGAATCATATCCCAGCAATTCATCCGTAGAACCAAAGCTGTAGTGTACCTTCGGGCTGCTGGCGGTAGAGAATGAATAGGAGTGTTTTTTTACAATATCCAGATACGTCTGATGACGAATACACTCCCTCTGGATCATCGCCAGGTCATAAGCTGATGAATAGTGCTTTGATTCATGCAGGCCGTGAGGATTGCAGAAATTAGTGTTTTTGGCGCCGAGCTGTTTCGCACGCTGCGTCATTTTCGCAGCAAATTTGCTGATGCTTCCTGCATTGTACTCCGCAAGGCATGATGCAGCATCATTTGAAGAATGTACAAGCATAACATTCAGCAGATCGCGGACTTTAAACTTTGTCCCGGCCTTTGCGTACAGACATCCCCAGCCGGTAGCTGCCGCTTTTTTGGAAATCTT
>CADBQK010000057.1 GCA_902796775.1 uncultured Lachnospiraceae bacterium | reverse complement strand
GACGGCGGGTTTTCTTCAGTCAAAAAAGTCCAGAAGGTTTTCGGCAAAACGCCCCGCCCTTCTCTTTAAGGAACCGGAGAGGCCGGCAGGCTTCTCGGAAAGGAGGAAGGGGCAATGGCCAACAACAGGCCGCCCGGCGGGGACCGCGCAGACGAGGAGCTGATCGACACCCTCATCGCCATCAGCGTTGTGGCGAAGCGCCTCGCGGAGAAACTGAGGAAACAGCTGGAAAATGAAAAAGCCCTCCATGCGGAGAGCTGAGAGGAGGAAAACGTGAGCAAGATGAGCGAACTGTCGCAGGCGCTGGACGACATGATCGCCTGCGGAGAAAAGCTGGCGATGACGGCGAGAGCGATCAGGGAGATGCTCTCTGGCGAAACGGCGACGGCCGAACCGGCGCCCCCGGCAGAAGAGTTGCCCGCCGCAAAAAGCTACACCTTCACTGAAGTGAGGAAGGCTTTCTCAGCGAAGTCGCACGCCGGGTATACCGAGCAGATCAGGGAGCTGATCGGCAGGTACGGCGCGGACAAGCTGAGCGCAGTCAGCGAAAGCGACTATCCCGCGCTGATGGCGGAGCTGGAGGCGATGACGTGAGCACGCATTCCGTTTTCTCCCCGTCCGCCAGCCACCGCATCCTGAACTGCCCGCCGAGCCTCAGGCTCTGCGAGAAAGCGGAGGAACAGCCTAGCCCGTACGCCGCGGAAGGCACCTGCGCCCATGAGCTGTGCGCCTACATGGTCGAAAAGGCCTTGGGGCGCAGCGTGAAAGACCCTACCGGGAACCTCGACTACTATGACGCCGAGATGCAGTCCTGCGCCGAGGGGTACGCCGGCTTCGTGATGGAAGAGTACGAAAAGGCCAAAGCCTCCTGCCCGGACCCGAGGGTGTATGTAGAGCAGAGGGTCGATATCTCCCGGTGGGTTCCCGGGTGCGGCGGCACGGCAGACTGCATCATCCTGTCTGACGGCACGGCTGAGGTCATCGACTACAAGCACGGCCTGGGCGTCCCCGTAAGCGCCTCATCGGAGGAGTTCGGAGGGAACCCGCAGCTCATGTGCTACTGCCTCGGCGTCTTGGAGATGTTCGACGGCATTTACGACATCGGCACCGTGAAGATGGCCATCTACCAGCCCCGGCGCGAGAACGTCAGCGAGTACGTCATGAGCAAGGAAGACCTGCTGCGCTGGGCGGATGAAGTGCTGGCTCCCGTAGCCGCGCTTGCGCTGGAGGGCAAGGGCGAGTTCAAAGCCGGGGACCATTGCAGGTTCTGCAAGGTTAAAGCCACGTGCCGCAAGCGCGCCGAGTATAACCTCCAGGCGGCGAAGTACGACTTTGAGATGCCCGCGGAGCTTGAGGACCATGAGATCGACGCCATCCTGATGATGGTGGACCGCCTGACCGAGTGGGCGAACGATGTCAAGGAGTACGCCCTGGCGCAGGCCCTGTCCGGCACCGAGTATGAGCATTTCAAAGTGGTAGCCGGCAGGAGCAACCGGAAATATACCAATGAAGCGGACGTTGCGAAAGCCGTGGAGGCTGCCGGCTTCGACCCCTGGGAGAGGAAAATCCTGGGCGTCACGGCCATGACTTCGATGCTTGGCAAGAAGCGTTTCGAAGAGCTGCTGGGCAGCCTCACCTACAAACCGGACGGCAAGCCCGTCCTCGTGCCCCGGTCGGACAAGCGCCCGGCCATGAAAAACACAGCACAGAACGATTTTGAGTAAAGGAGATATCACTATGGCAAAGTACGTTAATCCCACCAAGGTCATCACCGGCGTCTGCACCTTCAGCTACCTCAACTGCTGGGAGCCTAAGGCGATCGAGGGCGGCAAGCCCAAATTCTCCGTGTCCCTGATCATCCCGAAGTCCGACACCAGGACGGTCGAGCGCATCCGCGCCGCCATCCAGGCGGCCTACGATGAGGGCCAGGGCAAGCTGAAGGGCAACGGCAAGTCCGTCCCCGCGCTGTCCACCCTTCGCACCCCGCTGCGCGACGGCGACGCCGACCGCCCGGATGACGAGAACTACAAGGGCTGCTGGTTCATCAACGCCAATTCCGACTCCGCGCCTGGCATCGTGGACGCTGACCGCCAGCCCATCCTGACCCGCTCCGAGATGTACAGCGGCGTCAAGGGCCGCGCCTCCATCAACCTGTACGCCTACAACGTAAACGGCAACCGCGGCATCGCCTGCGGGCTGAACAACCTGCAGAAGATCGTGGACGGCACCCCGCTGGGCGGCAAGTCCCGCGCCGAGGACGACTTCGACACCGGCGATGACGAGGACTTTCTGGACTAATGGCAAAAATGGGCGGCGGGTATCCCGTTATGGACCCGCCGCCCGGAAAGAGAGGACATTATGGAAGAATTCTTTGCTTACGAGCATATCAAGGAACTGGTCGTTCACGGGGCGTTCGGCTTTATGCTGGGTATGATGGTTTTGTCTTACGGCTATATCATCTACTCCCTCGCCAGCTGGATCGTGAAGAAGGTGAAGAAGCGCCGCGACAGGAAGAAGGAGAAGCAGCAGACCGATGTTTGCGATTAAGGAAGGCGAACGTAAGATCAACGGCAAAATCATCGATACGTTCAGCAGGGATATCACCGAACCCCTGACGGGAATGACAGTCGAAGCTGGAACAACTGGCTTCATGGGAAGCCCTCACCGCGGAGCCGGAGGGCGCACCTATGTGAGTTTCGTCGTCAATCATGGTGATTTCCATTTCGAGCCTGTACGGAACGATAACGGACAGATGGCGGGGTTCGAGATCGCGTGCTGCGGCGATGGCGGTCTGAATGCGATACTGAGGGCGCTGGCTTTCGCGTATGAAGCCACCAACGACCAGGCAAACGATGTGGAAGACTGAAACGGTTACAGGGGACGGCGGCGGTTCTGCCGTCCCCGGCTTTTATGTTCGGAGGCTGCACATGGAAAAAATCAAAACGCTCAGTATCGACCTCGAGACATATTCCAGCATAGACCTGGCGAAATGCGGCGTGTACAAGTATGCCGAATCGCCCGATTTTGAGATATTGCTTTTCGCATATTCCGTAAACGAAGGGCCTGTACAGGTGGTGGATGTCGCCTGCGGTGAAGAAGTTCCCGGGGAGGTCCTCGCGGCGCTGACGGACGGATCCGTTGAAAAGTGGGCGTACAATGCGCAATTCGAGAGAATCTGCCTTTCCTCCTGGCTGTGCCGAAACCACCCCGCGCATTTCGCCAGCTACAGCATCCCGGAGGATTCCGTAGGCAATTATCTCGATCCATCCGGATGGAAATGCTCCCGCATCTGGGGAGCGTATATGGGCCTGCCGCTTTCCCTCAAAGGCGTAGGAGCGGTGCTGAGGCTGGACGAGCAGAAGATGGAAGAAGGCGCCGATCTGATCAAGTACTTCTGCGTCCCCTGCAGGCCTACGAAAAAGAACGGCGGGCGTACCAGGAACATGCCCTGCCATGAACCGGAGAAATGGGACCTGTTCAAGAAATACAACCGGCGCGATGTCGAGGTCGAGCTCGGCATAAAGTCCCGGCTGGCGAAATTCCCCGTTCCCGGCTTTCTGTGGGACGAATACCATCTGGACCAGGAAATCAACGACCGCGGCATCCTGGTCGACATGGCGCTGGTTGAGCAGGCTATCGCGATTGACGCCAGGACAAAGGAATCGCTCCGGGGCAGGATGCACGACCGCACCGGCCTTGAAAACCCCAACAGCGTGACACAGATGAAGGGCTGGCTTTCTGACAAGGGCATCGAAGCCGGCTCCCTGGATAAGAAGGCCGTCAAGGAAATTATGCCCGTTGCCGATGAGGACGTCGCGGACGTGCTGGCGTGCCGCCAGCAGCTCGCCAAGGCGTCCGTCAGCAAGTACCGGGCCATGCAGAACGCAGTATGCGCCGATGGGCGCGCAAGGGGCATGTTCGCGTTCTACGGCGCGAACCGCACCGGGCGGTGGGCCGGCCGCATCATCCAGCTGCAAAACCTCCCTCAGAACCATATGGACGACCTGGAGGAGGCGCGCAACCTCGTCCGTGACGGGAACTTTGACGCCCTGCAGATGATGTACGACAATATCCCCAATGTCCTCTCCGAACTGATCCGCACGGCGTTTATTCCGAAGCCCGGGTACAAATATGTCGTTGCCGACTTCAGCGCCATTGAAGCGCGCGTGCTCAGTTTTCTCGCCGGTGAGCAGTGGCGGATTGACGTCTTCAAGGAAGGCAAAGACATCTACTGCGCGTCTGCGTCCCAGATGTTCGGCGTCCCCGTTGAAAAGCACGGCGTGAACAGCCACCTGCGGCAGAAAGGAAAAATCGCCGAGCTTGCCCTCGGCTACGGTGGCTCCGTTGGCGCGCTTCGGGCGATGGGCGCCCTTGAGATGGGATTGAAGGAGGATGAGCTCCAGCCGCTGGTCGCTGCGTGGCGCGAGTCGAACCCGCACATCACCCGCTTCTGGTGGGACGTGGACGCGGCGGTCAAAAAGGCCGTCGCCTTTAAGACATCTGTCGGGTCACACGGTTTCCGCTTCTATTACCAGAGCGGAAGGCTTTTCATCGATCTCCCATCAGGCAGACGGCTCTCCTACGTCAAACCGCATATTGAGATGAACAAGTTCGGCACCGACTGCGTGACATACGAGGGCATCAACCTGGGGAAGTGGACAAGGTTGGAAACATATGGGCCGAAAGTCACGGAAAACCTGGTCCAGGCCGTATCGCGGGACATCCTGGCGTACGCCATGAGGACCCTCCACCACTGCTTCATCGTCGGCAGCGTCCATGACGAGCTGATTATCGAGTGCAGCCCGGGCGTATCCGTGGATGCCGTGTGTGAGCAGATGGGCAGGACACCGCCATGGATTCCAGGGCTGTTGCTGAGGGCGGATGGATATGAGTGCCGGTTTTACATGAAGGATTGATAATACTTGCAGAAAAGATACTGTTTTATATGACAAGAACTGCTATTATAGTTTCAAAACAGATAGATCCATTAGTCTTCCTGACAAATAGTATTCATAAATCATACTTGCAGGAAGAAACCGAACTTTGATACTTTGTAATCCCAGAGCTGAAAGCATCTCCATTGATGCCTCACCTCGGTCTTCTACCTCATCATTTTCGGTAGGTAACAGGAAACAATTAATTACACTCGTAAAACCGTGATCATTAATGAAACGCTGATATGCAAGCTGATACAGATACTGCTTCGTGACTGATTCGATTCCAGGCTGTCCTCTTGGTATATCCCCTTCAATGAGGTGAGCGTTATAGTATTTTGCATCGAAAATATAAAAACAATTACCGCTTATGGTTACTAAATCAGGAATCAATGTGTCATTCGCGGTTTTTCTTGTTGCAGACCACAATGGCTTTTCAATAAGCTCAATCAATCTTTTCTTTGGGTCGTAGCTGGTTTTCAGAGGCACCGGCAAGCGGAGAGCCCCGATTTTAACTTCGAGCTGGTTATCCATGATATCAGCGCAGATTTTTTCCCAAACCAGATTAAAACTATTCGTTCCGAACAGCGAAAGGCAATCAGTGTCATAGAGACTTCCGTTATGCTCTATATATGCGTACATCGTTTTGAGAAGCAACTGTTTTCGAGTGTTAAACTGAGTATTCAATTCTTGTTCAATTCGATAGAGAATGTATTCCTTGCTCCCAAAATCATCCAATTGGGCATCGCTGAGTTCCACTCCAATCATTTCAAATTAATCAAGAAGTTCTGCATCCTATAATTCTTCAGATGCTCTTGTAAGAATGCATTCGTGAAGAAGTTTGAAATAATCAAAATCGTCTGAAATCCTTCTTTTCGTTTGCAAATCAGTATAGTAAGGGCGATTGTTCGATAATAGAGTAAAAGTCTCATTAATCGTTCTGTCCCATAGTATTTCACCCGAACCGTTGCTCTCAATTACATCTTCCGTGTTACTATACAAGCCGTTTTCAAAATAATCTTGCAGCAAAAAAAGTAGTACTGCCAAAAGATTGAACGCGCTATTCTCACTGCTTTCATTAAAGAATCGTACTATCTGTTCACTGGCATTATATTTTTCCAATACTTTCAGCACTTGCCGCAATTCATTTATAGGTTTGTTGTTATGCAGCAGATACTTCGGATAGCATTTTAAGACACGGCCAGCAACAACAATAACACCAACGAACGTAAACACATACAGGTATTCGTTTTCGCCAACCTCGACATCCGCGATTTCTATATCTTCATCAATCAGATCAGACATATCCCTTTGAGAATCTGACGCCCTAACAGCTTTCAGAACACCGAATTCCTTCAATTTACGAATTAACGGTACTGCTTTATCTTCAGAGCATTCCAAGATTCGGCACAGTTCTTTTTGCGAATACCTCTTCTGCTCTCTAACGAATTCAGAGATCATAATTCACGACCCCCTTAGTGTTCGCCTTCAAACCCAGCTCCAGGTATCTCTTCAGGTTCACATTCGATCTGAATATCATGATTAAAGATAAGTACTCCTGCTTCATCAAATTCCCTGCAGATTTCAGAATACCGAGTTTGATCGTGCTGGAAGCAACCTTCGAATAGCTTTGGCCTCTTTTGTTTTGCTGCATCGTCAAACAGATACATAATCACCTTACTCTTGAAAACTCGAATAAATCTCTCTCGGTCAATTTCATCCCCTGTTTCAGGGACAACGATACTACGGCCGATAAAGTAGGGCCCCAGCTGTTTGTCCTCGTTAATCTTTTCTCGTGCAAGGAAGTGATTGATTGCTTTTCGTAGTTTGTTCCACTCTATTTTTTGCTTCCCATCAGCCCCCAATATCACATATTTTCCTCGAATCCCCTCGTCACTATCATCAATTCCAAGATAAGTAAAATCCCAGCGCCGTTTGAAAGCGGTATCCATAGGAAATACTCCCTGATCTGCGCTGTTCATTGTTGCCCATATGAACATGTTATCTGGTAACCTTATTTTCCCATAATCCTCTGGATTTCCGCCTAATTCTCTTGCAAGATACAATTTGATATCTTCTGATGCTTGAATCGGGTATTCGCTAACTCCACTGTCATCCCGATCCAAAAGCTGGAATACATCACCAAAGACTGCCGCTACATTCGCTCGATTGATTTCCTCGATAATCAAAAGGAAAGGCCGGATATGATCAGTGCGACTATTTTTTAGTGCCTTGACATATATTCTCATGAACGGCCCGGGAACATAGGCATATGTAATGGTCTCATTCCCCGCACTATCTTTTATCGGTACCGGCTTATATGTCCCCACAAAATGGGCATAGGAATAATCTGGATGAAATGTTACACGTTCGTAGTCATCCTCATTATCTTTGCCAACTAACATTTTTGATTCTGTATTTACGGTGTAGCTTTTACCCGTTCCGGGGGCCCCGAATAGTATTCTGTTCCTTTCAAAGGGTGATGAATAACCTGTATTGAACTTGATTGGCGTGTAGTTAGCTCCTGCGCTGGGTGTTTCTTTGCTATCGGATACTTGAGGCCAATAATACCTTCTGTAGAGGAGTAAGAGGTTTTCTGGCTTTTTTATTTCATTGCATGTTGTTAGATAACCTTCATCTTCTGGTAGCCTATCGGATTCCTCAAAGGTCTTATGCCAAGTTCCGGATTTTTGATGTGCCATGCTCTCGCTATCGTCATAGAAATAGGGCGACAGCCCATCAACAAAAGCAATTAGCTGCGATCCGTCCATAACAACGAATATAGAGGTAGAGGAGGTCTCATAGAAGGCTTTGATTTCTCCCGCTTTCCGGGAGGCGGTTTTTTTATCATCGCCATAGTAATGCGCAAGCAACGCATCACTAAGCTTGTCTTTGTCTATTGCTCCGTTTTTTACATAGCTAAGCAGATCACCTATCTTTTTCCACCCAATAGCAACGATACCTCTATCATACCATTTCGCCGCATAATGCTCTGCTTCATCCGTTGATCCCAATCTATAAAAATGCCGCACTTCGCCAAATAGCGCATAACAGATATCACCAAAGCACGGGGAATTAAAGCTTGTCCTTCGTTTTATGAGGTTCAGCTGTCCGTTCATTCCATAGTATTTTGAGCTTGGCATTATACCAAAACCAAACAGCATATGTCTCAGCAGATCGGTCACATACCATCCAACAAACTTGTCCTGAAATATCATATGGAAGTATTTTTGAATCCAAGCATATGAGGCCAGTTTCCCCATAATACTATTTAAATCATCATCCAGCTTCTCATAATCTTCAACTGAGTCAAGAGCTCTCGTCCGAATCATATCGCAAGCTTGGACAATACTATCCCGTATCGACTTGCCAAGCGCTAAAGCTTCCGTATCTGTTAACACTTGAGGGGTTTTGGGTGCTCCCGTTGTCCATTTTCCATCTTCTTGGCGCTGAAATAGACCATACTTGAAAGAGGAACCTCCTGAAATACTACCAAAGGCCTTTTTCAACTTTGGATTGAATTCAAGATGATAACAAAGGCTGTTATTACTTCCATCTGTAGTTAAGAAAATATAGGACAAAAGTTCATCATCTCGGAGAGCTGCTAACTTCTCCGGTGCAAATCTTTCCTTGAATTCACGGAGCAAATCATCAGCTTCTTCAGATGTAGTTGTATATTTGATTGAATGTGAATTAGGATAATCCTGAACTATAGCCGCCGCATGCTCATACAGCTTGAGCCCCTGTTCCATGTACAGTCCCTCCTCATTTGGTTTCCTTCAAAACAAAAGCAATATTGTCATCATAGTCCCCATAATAATCAAACCAGCTCTGTTTATAATCATCATCCTCATACTGCCAGAATGAGGCGGGGGGAATAAGGCAATCACATACTTCCGCGACGGACTTGCGTTCTTTTATTGAATATCCTGACAACGCAATGGTATCACCGTCCCCATTCAGGTTAAACAAAAGAGTCTGAGCAAGAAGTTTCATCCAATCAGACATATTACGTCTGGCTCTTGTTAACGGAGGTAAAACAACACCATTATGTCGCGCATCGATGATACTCATTGCACATGCGCTAATATCTGTCATTTCAATACACCGAACTGCATAGCGCTGCATTTCATCAAGGGAAAGTATAGGCTGTTCACCATGCTCCCATAATCCATACAGAATCTTCCAAACTATAACTGCTGGCCTGATCAAGATACCGTAATGCGCCTGCAACTCAGTGAAAGATTCATATCTAAAATCTTCCCCATAGCTTTGTATCAAAGAAGGGCTTAACTGAGACTTGTGACCGTTGGGGTATTGATATCTCAGCAATTGCAATGTTATCAATTCTCTATACGTTAGGTTGTGGTTTAAATACGCCATGGCAACAGGGGTGAGGGTAAGCACTTTGCTTAGCCGGGTAGAGTGAATCAGACCAAATTCGCTGAGAATCTGTTGATAATCTCTCCAGGCATCTACCTGGTTGCTATCAGCACGAATGTTTGCAGTTAGTATTCCATTTGTCACAAGATAATCGTTGATTCTCTTTGCATCTACGATTTCACCTCGACACTGCAAGCATGCATTTATAAGACCATCAAAAACCTCTTCTTTAAGAACACCCGCATGCTGTGTAATTGGCCACGACAACCCTTCATAGGGAATTCTCGGATACATGCTGTTCCTCCAATACTTTTCTCACGGTCGATAAGAGTTCGTATGCCAACAATGGTGGGACTGCGTTCCCTACTTGTCGATACTGCTCTGTCCTAGATCCTGAAAAAACATACCAATCCGGAAAGCTTTGCAGCCGCGCAGTTTCCCTAACTGTCAATGCTCTTGGCTCGAATGGATGTATAAACGGACGAGCTCCTCCTGCAGATGAGCCTATCAGAACTGTCCCAGACGGCATATCAGGCTTCAACCTGTCGGAATAGGAGCCTCTATCTCTGCCTCCTTGCGGGACTGCCTCAAAGCGTTTTCTAACTGCCTCAGTATGAATCCTGATTTCTTGGTTTGGTAAGCCATCAACTCGTTCCAGAGCAAACCTGCTTGGCACTCTTTCTGGAAGTTGTGTGCTGTATGCCCCTGTTGCTCTTTTGGGGAATGAAAAACTATTGCAGGTGATATCTGGCCTGAATCCCACGACAAAGATTCGTTCTCTCTCTTGAGGAATTCCAAAATTGACTGCGTTAAGTTTTGTTCTATGTATTTGATATCCAGTTTTGCTTTCTATATATTGTAACAACTCCTGAAAGTCCTTCCCGCCGTTTACTGTCAGTAATCCGGGTACATTCTCGAACACAAATGCTTTAGGTTTTAACCCGGAGACAAGCTCGAAATACTTAATGGTTAGCTTGCCTCTTGGATCACTTAGTGACTGACGCTTTCCCATGATGCTGAAAGCTTGACATGGAGGCCCAGCAATGATCAAATCTATATCGCTGCCAATTTTAGATAATGCAACAATCTTATCGGCTGTTAACGCCATTGCATCATCATTGTAAACTGAAACATGAGGTAAGTTAGTTTTTATTGTTTGCGTATATGCGGGGATAATATCGCTTACCAAAGCAGTTCGAAATCCAGCGAAATGAGCGCCGAGGTCCAAACCGCCGCCACCGCTAAACAAACTTACGCAGTTATATTTATACTCTACATCTTTTTGAAAAGAATCGAGCCTTTTGAGGTATATATTCAGTTCATTATTACCTCTCAAAACAATCACTCCCTTTAGCAACCGATGGCTGCCGCAATATCCTTAACGATTGATGCAATGACAGGTGGGCACACAGCGTTAGCCAGTTGCTTTGCAGCATCCGTTCTTGATACCTCGCAAAAACTGAAAGTATCAGGGAATCCCATCAAACGCTTCATCTCATTAATGCTCAAGTGACGACGTTCTTTTGATAAAACAGGAATATGTGCTCCTCCGCCAGAATTCAAAACAGTAAGCGTTGGAAGCGGGCTATCAAGTGATAGGGCTCGAACACCGCTGGATCTAACCTGAAATACACAGTCTTCGAGGTCACAATTGTTCGCAATGCGCTCCAAAGCTCTTCGAGATGGAGGAACATCAAACGACATCTCTGTTAGTGTCTTTCTGCCCAAATAGAAATCGATATACTCATTCCACCTGCTCGTAATCGGGATAGAGTAATCTCCATGTATAATAAATGGCCTGAAGGGAGTCCTATCAGTACGTCGTTCAGTAAAGCTGATGATCTTATCTCCATATAAATCTCGTCGCAATCCAACTATATAGATTCTTGAACGGCTCTGTGGAATTCCAAAGAAAGAGCTGTCAAGTATCTTGCTCGAAATCGAATAACCGGCATCCATTAGCTTTTCTATGATAGTCCGATAAGTTTTTCCTTTATCATGACGGACCAAATTCGGAACATTTTCCAAGAATACTATCTCCGGTTTTTTTTCTTCTATAATAGCCAACAGCTTGAAAAATATAGTTCCACGGGAATCTTTGAACCCAAGTTCTTTTCCTGCGGCAGAAAAGGGCTGACACGGGAATCCTGCGCAAAGCATATCGAAAGCTGGCAAAGAAACAGGATCTATGCTGAAGATATCCTTGGAATCAAAACTATTTCCAAAGTTTGCTCTATAAGTTTTTTCACAGCTGGAGTCCAGCTCGTTCGTGTAAACTGGAAATGCATTGATTCCAGACGCTTCTATTCCGAGCCTGAAACCTCCTACGCCCGTACAGAACTCAGCATAACGGATTGGTCCAGCCATTGTCACATAATCTCCTTAAAAGTATCATATAGCGATACGCATTTGTTTTCGTAACTCGATGCTCAGAACTCTAATCATCTAAAAAGCATGCTATGCTTAATTGATTGCGCTCTTTCCGCTTTTTACCCACTCGTCAAGCTCTGATAGTTTAAACTTCCATAATTTCCCAATTCTATGTGCAGGTATTTTACCCTTTTTAATCCAATTGCGAATTGTATCCTTCGTAACTCCTAAATGCTCTGCTGCTTCATTGATTCCGATCCAAGCTTCATTGATGTTTTCGCTCATTTTTCGACTCCTTTACAAACCGGGAGGTTGAGTAGGGTTCCGACTATTCCAGTATAGCAGAAATACGTGGTGTTTTCAATTGTTTCATGTGATTTCATGGTATTTCCTATAATTATTAAGTCTACGTAAATGCCGTACAGCAAACGGCAGCAGGCTAAACAGCATATAGTTGTGGTGATTTGTGCAAAATACAAAACCCCCGGCTGCGGCTCATTGACCGTTACCGGGGCACTCTATTCGATTCTTCCTGGTTGCTTAGGGGGTCATGACCTGTTCCCGTAACGCGATGCCGTTCACAACACCATATGTATACGCCTTTGCCGCAAAATCTGCGTGAGCGTTGTTCATCATGTCCATGAGCGTATTGAAGCTCTTCTGCATCTCCGGGTTAAGCTCTGCCCGGAATTCGGCAATCATTTTGTTGATAGCGGCTCTGGGAGCCATGTACTCCTCAGATTCGGTAAAGGACCGCATAGTTTCTTCCATCGAGTCGGCGATATAACATTCCAAAGCTGTCATGGTATGCTCCTTTTCTCATTAGTGATTTATGATTATGTAGACACCGCCAATCAAATCACTATCTGAGCTTTCTTCGGCCCCGCGGTTCTGAGTCCGGAGCAAATAGACCCACTTTTCCGTGTGCGCATGCTGAAGCATGACGCTTTCCAGCGCGCTGATCTGAACGCGCTGAACCAAGATTTCTGCATGCGCTTTGGTTCGCCTGTCCTGAACCGCCTCGTGAATTCTATAAACAACTGAGTAGTATGCGTGGTAAAGCCAGTGCCACAGTGCGTAGCAGCCGTGTAACAATAGATGCCCTAACTCATGTGCGATACTGAAAAACGAACGTCCGAAACTGTCTACAACCTCCTCTAAAGCCTGTTCGCTTTCCTGAATCGCCTCGTCTATTATCTTCAGAATCGCTTCGCTTATCGGACGCAAGTCTATGCTCAATGTCATCGGCTCACATATCGCGCTGAACAACATGGTTCCCACCTCCTCTCATACAGGGTTTCCAATTTTATACTTGCAACCAGTTTTTCTTACCGTTTGCATAAGCGATTATAGCACATATCTGTCCGAAAATCAATATGTAGGCGTTTTCTTCAAGTTGCCACTACATATTGTGGTTTCGTCGAGAGAGAGAAAGACTTATGGCGAGAACTTGTTGCCAAGGACTCGCCATAAGTCCTTATCGGATTATGCGGCTATGAGATGAAACAGTCGTAAGAGCTGAAGTTCATACGGCAGGTACTCACGGGGTCCATAATGAAGCCAAGTCTGGAAGTATTCGAAAGCATATCCTGAGAATTCGCCAGAAGCTTCGAACTTCTCATATACGTCTTCGGGGCACGAGCATTTTGTTGCGTTCAGCAATGGAGGGGGACACATTGCGTACTTGGCGAAAAAGTTTGCTTCGTCTTCTTCCTGCTGCTCGTTGCCTGAGGGGTTATCGTGATGGCCGAGATAGATGTGTCCGATCTCATGGAAGATCGTCCAGCGAATGTTCCGCTCACCATGCCCTTCGTCATTGTAGTAGATAGCGTAGTAGTTCATCCCGGTGACGGGATCCTGTTCCACTCTGGAGAATCCCTCGTGACTATTTTCCATTGCTTCGAAATAATCCTCAAAATCCAGATCCGAATACTTTCGGATTACGTAGTGCAGCCTTTTGGCGATTTCGAAGCAGTCTATCGGGAAGGTGTCTGTTTCCGTCTCCTCAAACATGAAGAGAACTTCCTGTTTGATTTCCTCATACCGTTCGTCCGTGAGTTTGCCGTGTCGACCCATGAGAGAATCCTTTCCGGAGTCAGTTGGTTTCAAAGAGCGCGTTTACCAGATCGGCCTTTTGCTTCTGGCTCCAATTTTTGGCGTTTCGGGCGATCGCCCGCTGGGTTTGGTAGTACACTAGTTCAGAGTCTTCCTCGCCTTCCTGGCCGAGTAGATAGTCGGTGGTGGTGTGCAGCGCGAGAGCGATGTTGGCGATGATTGGTCCTTTGGGCACCCGGTCTCCTTTGATGTAGCGGGACATGGAGACTTCGGTGACGCCGACCTTTTCGGCCAGCTCCCGTTGGGTTAGCCCGTTCTTTTCGAGCAGTTCAGAGATCCTTCCTCCTAAAGTTGTGGTGTTCATGGTTGGCTCCTCTTTCTATTTTAGATTTGCATATGCTTGGCATGGCTGACTGGGATTCAGCATTTCGGCATTTTGCAGTATGTGGCTTACTTGATTGTTTTACAAGGGAACTTTGACTCAACGTTCATCCGGCTCACGGCGCGAAGCGCCCGCGTCAACGTCTGTTGTGCTACCGTCCCTTATGGTCTTCTTATTTCAGCGCCAACTGACTTGCTCTGTAGCCTACCACTTGCCCTGTGCTGTAGCACGCAAATTCCTTTGCTGGGGTTGTAGTACAT
>CADBQK010000056.1 GCA_902796775.1 uncultured Lachnospiraceae bacterium | reverse complement strand
TTGAATAATCACCGTTAGGGATGGATGGTGAGATTTCCATCAAAAGCGGTACAATTCGATAATCAGGCCATCTCCAGTCAAGAATATCCTCTATCTGATCATTCGAGATAAGCAAAGGCTTTTTAATTGCCTTCTCGTAAAACTTGTCAAGTGGAAAGCATTCTTCCTGTTTATGTGCTTCGTCAATGAGAGTTCTCATTCGAATTAAAGTTTTGCCAGTTCCTTCATCAAACACCCCATTAATTACCGTTCTGAAAATCCACTGTCGAATATAGACTCTATCCTTTGCCGAAGAAACCTTGTCAAAATATGACGCCGATCTATCTGATAACTTGAAGTAATACGCAATTGGTATGATGACACTTGAACTAAGTTTACTAACATCAAAACCAAGCTTTTCAACAAAAATCAAAGCAGCTTTTATCTTATCTATTATTGTATCCCAAGCATCGGTAATCTTATTCACAGATTCTCTAGAATAGTTTTCCGGGTGTTTTAAAGACAGCGTACTTGCGCCAGTAAACAACAGTGCGACACTTAATATAAATTTCTTATCGCATCGGAATTCTTTTTTCGTTGCAGACTGAATATCATCTATCACATTTGCAATTTTATCGTAAAAGCTTTCATCTGCGTTATCGCCACTCGCAATAGAAAGAATCAGGTCGGCATCATCAAGCTTTTGTCCGCCACTGTTGACTCTTACAAAAATATCGACAATCTTATCGAGTGGAAGATCATTTGGGGTCGTATATACACTTACTACTTCCTTCTCTCGAAGAGTTGAATGAACATTCATGAGAAGTTTATTGATAAACATTCTCTTCTGCAGAGAAAACACAGTTGAGTCCAATGCTTCTAGTTTTGCGCAGAAGCCAAAAAGTCCTCCGTTTGCCTCATTGAAAACGCCTTGCTCTGAATAAATCTCAGAAACCCTTAACCAGTATTTGTACTCAACTACAGGATCATCTCCATCGTTATTTTCGACAGGGATAATTTGATCAGTTTCTGACAAAGACATGAATTTGAATTCATACTTATCATCGTTATCTTGAGGTTCATGCAAGATGTTTACACACAAGTACTTTTCAACAAAGCTCGAATCAGAATCCCAAATATAACCCTTCTTGTGCACGATATATTTTCCTAAGATTCCGATAGCTAAAGAGGTTATGCGTTGTTGTCCATCCAAAACTGCACAGTATTCTGTTCTGTTCCCATCAGCCGCTTCTCCTCTGTATTTTTTGTTGCGCGACTCTTTGAACGTTGTCAGAATCTTGTTAAATGAGTATCCAGAAAAAGCTTTGTCATTAACGTCCCAGAACAAAAACGTGCCTATAGGATATCCTCTAACAAGGCTATCAAACAGATCTGTGATCTTGGATTCAGGCCAAACGAAATTGCGCTGAAGAGCAGGAATGATCAGCTTGCCAGACATTATGTCTTCTAAGGTTTTTTTAATTGTTTGAGGTTGATAAGTAGCCATATTTATCCTCCATGATTATAGATTTACAACATCTTACACTTCAATTGTATTCTTTTTCCTTTTCCTCCAGACGGATATGTCCAGCTAAAAGGAGTTCCAAGTTGACCAGTCGCCTCTTTTTTCAACATAGATATATAACCATCTATTGTCTGAATTGAATATTGATTTGTCCGATCATCAACTACAATAATATAATCCGCCCATTGCAGATGTGGCTTTCCTTCGCCGCCAATACCGGCTAAGACCCACTTGCAGAGTTTGTCATTGTAACCGGAGAGTTTTTGTCGAAGTTGCTCTGCCTTAACACTTTCCATTGAACGAACACCACCAACCGTCTGGAAATCAATGAGCAGATCCCTCAATTCCTTATCAGCGGGATTAAGAACGCTGGCAAAAGCATCTGCTGTATACTCGTGAACGGTCACCGAATCTGCGCTACTTCTTTTGCAGCTTATAGCGAAATCTACTTTTCCATTTATCGTCTCTATAATAACCAGTACATCTGTTTTCGGTGAACCGCCAGAGGGCAGTTTGGGAATGTTTGAGGTCGCATCAACACTAAGTATATCCTGCGAATTGATATTTAACGCTGATACTACGTCCTTATATAGTGAATAGAGATATCCAACCTCAAGTGACGAGTGGTTTTTCAGCCTCTCAAGGTTTTCTCGGTTTTTCAAACATGCAACAAGTTTATCTTCAAAATGGAGCCCTAGTTTTGCTTTGGCAGAGCCAGCATTCATTAAACTAGCAGCCTTATGTTCAATTCTATGATACGCATCATCAAAGAAAATTACGCCGTCTAAAGCAGAGTATATTTTCTTTTCAACTATTTTCTTATTATAGTTTTCAGCGCGAATTCTATCATCCCCTTCAAGTGTATCGGGAAGAATAACATAAGCTTTCTCTACAAGTCGGTTCAAGCGCTTAATGTGTTCACTGTGCCATTGTTGTATAGCAATTCGATCCTTGTATGACGTAGTATGATGAAGTATCCATTGGGTACTGTCATTAAACTCTACCAGAAATTGAAAATAGAACTGATCCTCTCCATACTTTGGATCGGACAACCAATATGGATGTTCAATTCGGACAATATAATCTTTGCTTTTTAATGCATTCAGCATTTGATAAACAGATTCTATGCCCTTTTTCCCATGTTCCATTTTTTCTTTGTTGTCGCTCATAGATTTCTCCTAGATGTGTGGCGGAAGGCATTTAACAAACTGGCAAGCCATCGCATTAGCAAGGAGTGGCGGAATAGCATCGCCGATTTGCTCATACTTGTCTTGCTCTTTATCACCGTGGAACTGAACATACGGGCCAGCAAAATAATACCAATCCGGGAAGCTCTGAAGTCTTGCAGCTTCACGAGGCGTAATCGCTCTGTTCAAAACAGGATGAAGCATTTCATCCAAGCAATGAGAAGTTACAGTAAAGCTCGGTTCATCCCACAGTAATCTTCTGTTTCTGCTTCCGTAAATTGTATTCGGGAATAAGTGACGATACTGG
>CADBQK010000055.1 GCA_902796775.1 uncultured Lachnospiraceae bacterium | reverse complement strand
GGCACCCTGGGAGCCAGATTCTTCCTGGAAAGATCCTGTCCGGAATAGGTATACTCATTCATTCCGGGGCCGACAATAGCAAAAATCGTGATCAGAATGATCAGGATAAGTCCGACCAGAGCACTTGTTTTCCGGAAGAACCGGATAAATACATCCTTCCAAAAACTCTGCGCGGCAAAATTCTCATCAATCGCAAGTGCATTTTCATCATTCTTCAGAACAAAATCCGAATCGACCGGCACATAGACGGAAGATTCAGCTGCGAGCTGGGCAGAACCGGCTGCCATAGCTGCCGCTGCCTTTTTTTCTGTACTGCTCATAGCTTAATCTCCTTCCTTGGCCAGACGGATCCTCGGGTCAATGATCCCGTAAAGGATATCGACGACGAGCATAATGATAATGTACATAGCGGAATATATAAAACTCAGGGCAATGACCACATTGTAGTCATTGGACTGGATCGCATTCACCAGCAGGGATCCGACACCCGGGATCGCAAAGATCTTTTCGATGACCAGAGAACCCGTCATCAAATCGACGATCAGGGGTGCTAAAACGGTAATAATCGGAATCAGAGCATTCCGCAATGCATGCCGGAAGATAAGTGCGCTCCCGGAAAGGCCTTTGCTCTCTGCCAGCAGCATATAATCGCTCCCCAGGACCTCCAGCATCTCGCTGCGGGTAAATCGTGCGATCGATGCCATGGTAAACATGGAAAGCGATACACTTGGCAGCACACTGGATGAAAACAGCTGTTTCGCGGAAAACAGCATGGGGAACCATCCAAACTGGAATCCGAACTGATAACTCAGTGCAAGGGCAAAGACATAGGACGGCACAGAAACACCAATGACTGACAGAACCGTGCAGATCGTATCAAGCAATGTATCGTGCCAGATTGCCGCGATCAGGCCCAGCACCAGTCCGATGACGGCACCGATGGACACGGCAGCGAAACCGATTCCAAGTGAGATCGGAAGCCTGGTAGCCACCAGCTGGGAGATCGGCGTATTTTTGGAAATAGCATAACTGACCCCGAGATCACCCCGGAGCAGGTTTGCTACATATTTCAGAAATTGTATGATGATCGGCTTGTCCAGACCATATTTTGCATACAATGCAGCCTTCTGGTCAACGCTCAGCTTCTCGTCGTTGAACGGGGAACCGGGCATAAGCTTCAGCAGAATAAACAGTACCAGCACGATCACCAAAAGAGTAAAGATCGAGGTCAGGACTCTCTTGATTGTATACTTTTTCAATGGTTTCTCCTTGTATAAACAGCCGCACAGGAAAATCTCTCCTGTGCGGCCATGTCCGCATACAGCGGCAGAATTACTCAGCTGCTTTTACTGCGTTTTTGTATACACGGTTCAGAGCTACAGGATGGAACTCGATGCCGGTTACTCTTGAAGAGAGCATTTCTGCGTTTGCCTGGGTGTAGATCGGGAAAATAACCGCTTCATCCATGACAAGCTGCTCTGCATCATAGAGCTTCGCCCAGCGTGCCTCTGCATCAGTTGCCAGCTCGCCGGTGGTGCAGTCAGCAATGATTGCATCGTAGTCCGCATTGCTCCAGAAACCATAGTTATTCGGATTGTTGGTGACCCACATGCCAAGGTAGGTCATCGGATCAGCATAGTCAGGGCCCCATCTGGTCAGAGCCAGCTGGAAATTCCCATCCTGCATATCTTCTACCCTGTTCTTCTTGGGCTCTACCTTAAGTTCTACAGTAAAGCCGGGAAGTGTGGTCTCCCACTGCTCTTTCAGGACCTGTGCAACCTTCTGCGGTGCATCATCCGCATCCACGATCATGGTTACAGACAGACCATCTATGCTCAGCTCTTCGAGACCCTTCTTCCAGTAGTCAGCTGCCTTCTCTGCATCAAAGGAGCAGACCTCTGAAAACTTCTCCTGATCTTCGGAGAAATCAGAGCCGTCCGGGCCAGCAGCAAACTGCATGGGAACAGCGGTGTAAGTAGGGATGGAACCATCCTTCAGAACCTCAGCGGTAATATCCTCACGGTTGATTGCGTGAGTCAGAGCCATACGGATATTCAGGTTGGCAAGTTCGGGAACGTCTTTGATGTTGGGAGATACATACCACAGATAACCTGCACCGATAGTCTGGAACTCAGGATCATCCTGAACCTGGTCGACCTGCTCGCCATTTACAAGGGTAGTATCCAGAGTGCCGCTCTGATAGCTCATCAGGGCCTGCTGGGAATCCTGGATAACCTGATAGTTCAGACCTGCCAGCTTCACGGAATCTGCATTGTAGTAGTCCGGATTCTTGGTCAGATGGAATGCGGTAGCTGCAGGCTGATAATCATCCATGATAAATGCGCCGTTGGACAGAACTGTCTCCGGGCTGGTTGCGAAAGTATCGCCGCATGCAGTGAAGAACTCCTCGTTGATCGGATAGAAAGTCGGGAAATACATCAGGGACAGGAAATAGCTGACAGGAACCTCAAGCTGAACCTCAAGGGTCTTGTCATCGACTGCTTTTACGCCAAGCTCGGACTTGTCCATCTCGCCGTTAATGATTGCTGCAGCATTCTTAACCTGGCCGATATCACTGAGCATGTAGTTATACTCGGAAAGAAGCTCAGGATCTACCGCTCTCTGCCATGCGAATACGAAATCAGATGCGGTGACCGGTGTGCCATTGCTCCAGACAGCATCTTCACGAAGCTTAAATGTGTAGGTCAGGCCGTCCTCGGACAGCTCATAGCTCTCTGCAATTGCAGGGATCGGAGCACCATCTGCATCCATCTGCATCAAGCCGTCGGTATAATCGGCAATAACTTCGAAGGATGTACCATCTGTTGCTACCTGGGGATCCAGAGACTCTACGGGAGTCTCGATCATAACATTCAGGTCCTCTGCGCTTGCTTCTACATCAGCTGCCGCCTCTGCTGCTGCGCTTTCCCCTTCCGCAGCAGACTCTGCTGCAGACTCTGCTGCCTGTGTCTCAGCTGGAGCCGCACTGCTGGCTGCACCGCTGCCGCTGCCGCCGCAGCCTGTCAGACAGGTACATGCCATCACAGCTGTCAGTGCGATTGCAATCAACGTGTTCTTTTTCTTCATACTCTCTCCTCCTCGTCTGTATGAAATAAGTCTACGAAGAGTCAAAAAATCCAATAGCTGCGGTATTCCTCTTGCTAATGGTTCTTATAACTCTTCCGTATAGTAATGCATTTTAGCACACCAACGCATTGAAAGCAAGATATGTCTTTTATCATATTCATTTCCTATATGCATGATCCGCACTATTCTGCCTCCCGGACTGCCCTTGTCTGCAGCCAGTAAGCGGCCATACTTTGTCCGGGCAGCAGGGTCACATCCTCTTTCAGATATGCTTCCAGCTGTATATCCCGGGGTGTCCAGGCTTCTGCCTGTTCAACACTCTCATATTCGATCTCTGCATACCAGAACTCTGAAGGCAGTCCCTCATCTACATGGCTGACCTCGAGGTGCAGGCTGTCCGGAAGCAGATAGACCCTGCGCTTCTTTTTGATCAGCGGCAGACCGATCACCTTCTCAAGCTGCCTGAATTTTTCCAGGGGAATCTCCATTTCAATCTCTTCACGGGCAAGACGGCCTGCGGATTTGATACAGAGAACATAGACCGTCTCTCCATCTTTTTCAGCCTCTTCCCGGATCCGTACGATTGGTGCATGGGCATGCAGATATCCCTGACGCATATCCTCCTCTTTGATCAGGGGCAGATCAAACTGCGGCCATCCGTTTACCATCCATTTACGTTCAATCTCCATACATATCCTCCATCTATCTCCTGCAGATCCTATCTCCTGTAGATCTCATAGCTGCCGAGCACTCCATCCGGTTTCAGTTCCTTACGAAAAGATTCCACAGCGGATCTCGGATACTGTGTGTTCTTGCGTGTTTTGTCCGGCAGCAGGTAGACCGTACCGGGCAGCAGTGTCTCCTGCAGGCACTCCTGAGGTGTTTTCAGTCCCAGATTGCCCAGGAGGAACATGTCCAGATATTTGTGATAGATACCCAGCGGGCGCAGATAATACCCTGCACAATTATCCAGTACATAGACTTCATTTCCCTGCTTTCGCTCTTCTTTGATGAAATCGATTACCTGCCGGATTTCGGCAGAAAACTCTTCACTGATAAAGGTGTATTCAAAACAGGGAATATCTGTTTGCAGACGAAAATGCAGACCGACATCGATCGGATTGTACACCAGAAGAAATATAAGTTCTGCCAGTATCGCGATCCAGGACAGCAGGCGCACCCCTTTCTCTGCTTTTGCTTTCAAACTCCCGGCAGGAGCTTTCCCCCTGAACGCGGCAGCCAGCAGAAGCTCGATAATAAGCAGAGCCGGGATAGAGCATGTTTCAAAATGATAAACATTTGCAAGAGGGACCAAATTGATACATCCGAAGATCGTGTATATGAGGATCACGATCATCTGAACCGCAAGGCACCGCCCTTCCCTTTTCCCCGGGGCCAGCCTCCAGAGCAGAACAGCAAAAACGGCTCCTGCAGCCAATGCTGCCGGAAAGGCCATGCCTGCGATGAAAAATCCTGCATTTTCCCGCATCATCGACAGATATCGATAGCGGGAGGAAAAGGTCCGGATCCCCAGAAAGCACATCTCCCAAAAATCGCTGAAAGTGCCGCTTCCAAGCAGATAAAAAAGAAAAACAAAACAGGGAATCGAAGAGCCAAGCATGCGGAAAAAGGTCAGCCTGACCGCTTCTTTTGCCTTCCTGCCGCCTGATGCGATGATCAGAGGGACACAGACCCAGGATGCAGCAGCTATAAAAGTGCCGTAGGTCTGCTTACTAAGCATTGCCAGTCCGCCCAGGATCCCGGGAAGGATCTGCCAGGCAGGGCTGAGCCATCGCCGGGCTTTTCGTACGGACTCATCCTCTCCGGATATATTTCTGCCTTTGGCAGAAGATGAAGTCCATTGTGAATAATCTGCCCTTTCCCCGGATATAGAAATCTCCGGACTGCAGATCACTGATGCAGCTTTAAGATCCATTCCCATCACAGCCAGCAGGACACACAGGCAGAACCCTGCATATTCAAAGAAGATATTCGAGGAGAAGATCAGGATCAGGGCAAATCCGGGCAGGCTGGCCAGCAGCCGTCCGGCTCCGAGTACCCTTGCATTTCGATACAGGATCACGGCCATCGCTGTAAACAGCACTGCCCCGCCAAGGCGCATAACCAGGATATGGCCGCCAAACACCTTAAACAGCAGGGCATTCACCAGAGCAGAAAAAGGAGTCTGCAGATAGTTGAAATCCCTGTATGGCAGCAGACCTTCGGCAATATTCTCCCCAAATGCAAAATTCCACATCTCATCCGTATTGATCAGGATACGGAAAAAAGCACATAAAAAACTAATAAGCGCATACAACAAAAAGAGGACAGCCTCTCCTGCTGCGGGAAAATCTCCTGCAGCAGACCGCATGCCGCCCTCCTGTTTCTTTGTTTTATATTCCATGACTTCCATGACAAACCATGAACCGGTGATTACTCTTCCTCATCCTCATCCATGATGCTGTTGAATGTCTCTGCAACCTTCTCAAAAAGATCATCGTCTTCGATATCCAGGAGCTCAAACTCGTCCTCACTGGTCTCTTTATATCCATAGATATAGACGTCATCACTCTCATCATCCGGCAGCAGTGCGATATATTCCTGGCCATCATAGTCAAATATACCCAGAATCTCGCATTCCACTTTCTCATCATTATCAAATTCAAGTGTAATCATTTCCACTTCTGCATCGTTTACCATATTTTCAGCCATTGTACAAACCCTCCTGCATCACCGGCTCTGCGCACATCGCCTGCATCCTTTTCTAAAATGATAACGGATGTCCCGCGGCTTAGGAACCTTCTGATCTTGTGTACATTTTCCAACGCATCCCAGTGTATCATAAACAAAGTGCCATGGCAACCGATAATCTTTCAGCTTCCATTCTATCTGGGTTCTTTCCCTGCTTTAAATGTCAGCATCATCTCTCCTGTCAGGGACATATTGTCCGGCTGTCCGACGATATCCTCCCGCTTTGTCCAGACTGCCCGCTTTAATTCATTCTGGTCAATGCGTACCGTCGGGTCGCCGTCCACATCACAGTAGAAACCCGCCAGAATATCATCGGCTACTGCCCAGGGCTGTGACTTGTAATAACGGATATTCTTTACCTTCAGCCCGGTCTCCTCCATTGCTTCCCGTTCGACAGTCTGCTCAAGTGTTTCCCCGATCTCGGTAAATCCCGCTACCAGTGCATCAAACGGCAGCACCCGGTCGGAATAACGGGTCAGCAGGATCTCATCCCCATTGGTGATCCCGATGATGACGGCTGGTACAATACGCGGATAGATCGTCCGCCTGCATGCAGGGCAAACCCGTGCCCTCTCCTTTTCACTGTGAATTGTCAGACTCCCGCAGGTACCGCAGTAGCGGTTGTCCTTATACCAGGAATACAATTGTCTGGCTGTATGGATAGCAAAAAACTGGTGCTGCTCAAGAATCCCGCTGAAACGAAGATCTTTTATCTTTTTAAACATGCAGCCCTCCGGAAGGATACGAAGCCAGGTCTCCGGCTCTTTTTCTTCCTCCAGGAAGAAGTAATCCTGCTCGTCGATACGGAAGAGATACACAGCACTCTGGTAAGCGTCCTGCAGCTGTGCAGGCAGGTCCTGAAAGCGGAGAAAATCCCCTTTCCCCTCCCTGTCCATACGGATCAGGGTCTCTCTCCCGGAAAACAGGAGCAGGTAACTGTTATCGGCAGGTCTTCTGTCCGGTTCATACTGATTAAACAATCTGCGGGGTGCAATATCCTGAATCATTCGTCTGATCTCCTATTCTGATCATTTGTGAAAATGTCGTTTACTCAAGACTTCCGGAAAGGGCATCGGAATCACCATAGTATCCCGCCTCAGGCACCAGGCTTTCCATAGCAATCGCAAGCGCATCCAGCGTCGCAGCTTTGTTTTCCTCCAGCGCTGCGGTTTCATAGAAGATGTACTTGCCTTCTGCTTTATCGATAAAATACGTACATTCAACCGTCTTTCCTTCTTCATTGCTGTAGGCATACGCAAAGCCGGCCAGGTCATGCTCGTCCATATCCAGTGTTTCATCTTTAGGCTGGACAGTCATCGCATTCTGGTATTTTTGCTGGAGATTGTTCTTTTCTTCTTCGATGATTTGGGAAACTTCCGGCATACCGGCAGCATCCTGTACACTGACAAACAGCCCTGCCTGGTTCTCATCTTCCCCAATCACCAGCTGGGCAGCCCCGGTATCGGTGATAAATGCGGAGTGCTCCGGCTCATACAAGAAGGAAAAATTCATCTTCTCGCTCGAAAAGACACTAAACTCTACATCATCGCCTTCCCCGCTGAATGTTTCCTCTTCCTCCGGAATATCCCCCTCTTCCACGGTTAAAACCTCTTCCTCTGTCTCCAGATCATCCGCCATCATC
>CADBQK010000054.1 GCA_902796775.1 uncultured Lachnospiraceae bacterium | reverse complement strand
CATCAGGGCGTTCACGTTCCTCAGTCAGCCTGTAGAACGTCTTCTTCGGAACAATCCTGTCACAGGGGTTCTTCTCTTCGCCGACATGGCCGTTTTCAACCGCCCATGCAAACGTGTTTGTAATGTAACCCCAAAGAGACTTGGCGGCTCTGCGGTTCAGGACATGCTCACTCTTTTTGCCCTTGAACGTCGGATGCTTGATCTGGTCTGCCATAAATGTCAGCAGATCGTCTTTGCTCAGATCTGAGATGCGTTTTTTGGGTAACGGGCTGTTCTCAAAAAACCGTTTATAATCACTCTGGTATTTCTGGACCGTATTTGCATCGACGAGGTTGTCATGGATCGCTCTCCATTGATCATAGCAGTACTTGAAAGTGACATTGGAGTCGATTTTTCCGTTCTCCCTGTCGATCAGGTACTCGATCATTCCAATTTCGGTTTTCCTTTCCACCACCTTTCTTTTATCGCCATCATAAACGTGGACTTTATAAATGCCTTTTGATGTTTTCCAATAGTGGTACTTTTCCTGTAAATCTTTTGCTTTCCTTGTCATGATCTCATCGTTTACCGCTTCGGCTTTGATGATACCATGCTCCCTCAGGAAAGACAATTCTTCGATTGTCATATCACAGAGTTGTTTCATCATCAGCCTCCGCAGTGTAAACGAGATGTTGACTGTCAACAAGTTTCAAGTGTTATAGGGAACCGTGTATGCATTATTCAGTTTTTTCGTCTTGGCTATGCTGGTCGAAAGGTGTGATTTCGTCCGGTTCAAGTGATATAAATCCATTCTCATCGGTTCTTTTACCGTAATCATTTTCAACTTCCTCATCGAAGTCCTCATTGTCATCGCAAAGCATGATATTCTGATAGCAATAGCCGTCACACCCATATCGCTTGAGCGAAAACCGGCTTTGCATCCGTTTGAAGAAGATCTTCTTGCCACAGCTTTGACGTTTATTGTTGTGACAGAAGGCTTCATAAGCTTCGTATGCTTCGCTTCGCGGAACACGTTTGCCCGGAGCTTCGCGGATACAGGTGTCCATAAACGCCTGGACATTGTCTGCACGGTGCCGCAGTTCCCGGATCGCCGCTTTGCAGCGCTCGCTTTCCGTGAAATGCCCCTGTTCATGAAGCCGCCGCAGTCCCCTGATTGCCTGATACAGGATATATCGACATTCTCCAGATATCTTTTCACGAAGATGCGGATCCTGTTCTTCTACAGGAATGACACGGTTCATGGAAAGGATCAGGATACGTCGGTAGAAAGCATTTGATTTTTCATCAAGGTTCAGTGGGATCTCATTTGCAGAGAAGCACAGTTTTGCGTAACTCTGGAAAAACCCCACATCCTTTCCTTTTTTTTCAAATACCAGGGTATCTTCTCCGGTTGCCTTTTTCAGATTGTCTATGCTCTGCATTCCAAGTGAAGGAATATCTGCACAGGTGTTGAGCAGCTTAAGATGGAGGGCGGAAGGATAGAAGCGGTTGTTGAGATCCTGAAGCGAAATGTTTGAGATATTTTCTCTCCCTACAATGGTTTCCATCATTTTAATCACAACAGATTTGCCGGTTCCTCCGGATCCGGTAAGTGTGAGGAATTTCTGGAAACAGGTGTCCGTGGTCATGGAATAACCTATGAATTCCCAGAGCATTTTTCTGTCATCCTCATCCGGGATGTTAGTCCGCAGAAATCTCTCCACGATGTTCGTGTCCTCCGGATTATCCGGTGGCTTCCAGTCAGGATCGTACCAGAACGGGATCTGGTTCGTACAGTAATACATCGGATCATGGTCGACCATTTCCTGTTTCAGGACATCGTAGAAACCATTTCGGAAATTGATCCAGTGTGCCGGCTGATGGTTAAGCTGATCTGAGGTTCGATGCAGCTGTACCCTGTCCAGCAGCTGATTGTAGATCCGATTGATGATCGTGCTTTTCATCATCTTGGGGAACAGAAGAAAGCGGTTGAGTTCTTTTGTCAGGCTTCCATGTGGGTCTGCACTATAGCAGCCATTCTTATAGATATAGACGATCTGATCAAGT
>CADBQK010000053.1 GCA_902796775.1 uncultured Lachnospiraceae bacterium | reverse complement strand
ACGGCAATAATCTTCCAGTCGCTGGTTTGGATATAACGATTTGCAGTGTCAAATAGTTTTTTCATGTTTTGTGCCTCCATCCATGCTTTGTCTGCCAATACTTTTAGTACTATACTCCATCCACTTCACTTAAGTTGGTTAATATAGAAGAAAAACAAAGAGATTGCTCATGCGTGGTTTCCCGTGTCCCGGCACCATGCAGTTATCTCAGAGATTAATGAAAGCGGAAGCTCATCAGAATACGGAATCTGGATAGAACCTTTATTATGTTTAAAACCATGCTCATTCAGCTTTTCTGAGAAAAAAGAAACAGCCTCCGGCCCCGGATAGATCCCTATATGTTTCTTGGCTGCCGCGAAGTGGATTATGTTATGATCTTGCCAATAAGTCGGCATTGACCAGGAAATCTTCTCTACAGCGTCGGGCAACTCAACCCGTATAGCTTTTCTGATACTTTGAAGCTGGTCCCGGATGCTCTCGTCCTGAGCAAGGATATATTCATCTATCGTCTCTGGTGCTTTTCCACAGAAATGATTTTGATTCTTGTTTTTGAAAGAACGCCCGCACTTAGGGCATCTCCACATAATCTAGCACCTGCCTTTCTATCGTTAATAGTTTAAATAGTTTAAGACACATAACTCTGAATCATAGTTTATAGGATGTTAATTCTCATCATCAAAGATGTATACATGAATATCAGTCAAACTCTCCAAGATCCAACCTAATCTGTGGATCGATCCAGCTTTTCTGTTTCGCTTCATGGATTATATCATCCGGCCCAGGATGTCCAATGAGTAAAGGAGATGTTGGGTCATGCTGGTTCATAAACTGCCTGACTGCTCTTTTATCCGCATTTGCATAACAATACCTGCAGAAATGCCCGCAGGTATTGTACTGGCCAATATCTGCGGTCAGATAACATGCACATTCTTTTCGGTTCCGTGGGTTAGGAGGAAATATAAGGTGCTGCTGAATCGCTGTTTCATAGATTTTTGCAGTCATACATCCTGAACAGTCAGCCCCTGTTTCTTCCAATCCCCGACTGTCACCACAAAGCTTAACCGTCATTCCATAATTCCCGGCTATCTTGACAAATGATTTTGTTAATGACAACTGTATGTCCCTGGGTACGGGCCTTAACTCCGGATAGTTTCTTTTCAGCTTGCTGTACATCTGAACAAAGCTGATGACACAGGTACGTGTGTAACCCTCCAGACGTGAGCACATCTCATGAAATTCATGGAGATGCCGTTCCTCCGTCCACTCCCCGTCGATCATAACCGGGTCATATCTCCATCCAATCGAATCCAGTCCTGTCATCTGCGACAACTCACAGAATGATTCGATTACCTTTCCTTTATCCGGAACAAAAGGCTCAATATCCTTTCCGTACGGCGTGATGGTTACAAACCAGTACTGGCCGTAAGGCCGCAGTAATTCCATATATCTTAACATAGGCTCCGGATTCTTCGTACAGAAGCAGATCAAGTCTACAACAGACGGATCCAGCAGGTATTTTGTCACGGATATCGGATTATACGGGTTACAAACCAGTACATAACCTTCCTGCAGACGGTTTGCCAGCCATTTGGAATAGAAAGCCGGTATATCCGTCCGCAGGCCAGTATGGATTATCATGTTGCTTCCCTCTTTATAAATACATGGATGGACTACTGCTCTTGAGGTCTGGAAGTGATTTTTTCTTCAAATTGATCCAGGACTGCCAGCATATCCTCAGGAAGTCTGTCCCGGCACTCCGTTTTCAGTTCATCCGGCACACCATAGTATGCTTCAGCAATACTGCCTGCAATGCAGGTCAGCGTATCGCAATCGCCCCCAAGGGATACCGCTGTGCGGATTACATCTTCAAAATCATTCCCCTCCAGGAAAGCGGTGATTGCCTCCGGAACGGTTCCCTGACAGCTTTCCACATGATGATATCCGGGACGGATTTCATCACAGGTACGGGAAAGATCATAGCCCTTTCCGACAGCATATGCCCTAATCTCCTCTTTCGCCGCTCCGTTTCTGGCAAGGAAGATACTCCCGGCCGTCACTACTGCCCCTTTGATTCCTTCCGGGTGATTGTGAGTCACTTTGGCCGTAAGCTCCGCCATATGCTCTGTCTCTTCCAGTGTGTCATACAGCCATCCAGCAGAGGAGACCCGCATGGCAGAACCATTTCCATAGCTGCCGTAAGGTTCAGGCTCTTCTGCCCGAAGCCACCATATAAATCTTCCGCCATACCCTGCATAAGGATATTTCCTGCCCCACTTCTGCATGGATGTCACCAGCCGGTGCTCCGTCCATTCATCTGCTGCATCAGGCGGTGCATCCAGGAGAGCTTCCGCAACCGCAATCGTCATTACCGAATCATCTGTATACGTGCTCTCCTTAACGAAAAGAGGAAAAACCTTTGTCTTATCGCCCTGGTCAAACTCATAAGGAGAACCAATCATATCGCCCAATATTGCTCCATACATTATGCCATCCCTCCCATCTGCCTGCTGCACTTCCTGCAATCCTCATCAATTACCAGAAAAATCTTCTTCATCTCTGCATAGCCTCCTTTTTCTTTCATACATGATTTAGCTTATGATCCAAGTATAGACTATTTGCAGAATGAAGTGGTCGCCTGCGAAACGACATTTGCTTTTCATTACTTTACTTTCCAAATCTCATATCCCTGCCGCTGCGCAGAGTCATAATAAGCTGCATCGATCTCTAAACACGTCTGGCCAAAAGATTGATCCATTGCTCCTCCTCTCTGCCCGTGCGCACATCCTGGGTAAGCCAGGTTGTTATGATTGGAAGAGACGGGAAATCACTCCAGAATACCTTCAGAGTATCCTCGGTAAAGTCTGTGAAATAACGACCGTTTCGCATCCCTTCAAAAGTCCCGTACTTAAAAGAAGTATAGAGAACTCCTCCCGGCTTCAAGGCTAATGCTATTTTCTTTATAGTCTCCGAAAGCTCCGGTTTCGGAAGATGAAGAATGGAGGCACAAGCCCAGATCCCATCAAAATCTTTCTCAGCATGCAGATTCTGAAACAGCATCTCTTTCACTTGAATCCCTGTGTAAACCGACGCAATCCTGCACAGTTCCGGGGATCCATCCACCGCATCGACAATGTACCCAGCATCCAGAAAAGCTTTTGTATCTCTCCCGGAACCACAGCCAAAATCAAGAATACATGCCTTTGGGGGAAGCTCTTTCAGGAAGCGCTGCCTGGCATCATTCATGTCAGCATCGATTGTACCGGCTATAAATGATTCCGCATTCTCCTCATAATACCGCAGAGTACTGTCAGGTGTTTTCTTTGTTCTATCCATCACGATTTGCCAGCTCTTTCTCAATAGCTTCAATAACCAAAATATCCGCGGGCAGCCAGTTGACCTGCATAAGATTACTCAATGGGAGCCATCTAGCGGCTTCGTGCTCCAATAGTGTGAGCTGTCCTTCTTTCAGACTGCACCAGAAACAGTCCATGGACAAGTGAAATGCCGGGTAATCATACTCTACCGTTGTAAGATATCTCTCGACCTTGATCACAGCATCCAGCTCCTCACGGATCTCCCGCACCAGGGCTTCTTCCGGTGTCTCTGTTCCCTCGATCTTACCGCCGGGAAACTCCCACCAGTCTTTGTATTCTCCGTAGCCACGCTGTGTAGCGAGGACAACTGCATTCCCCTGTATATCAAGAGATTTAATGATCGCTGCAACTACTCTAATGGATTTCATACTTCCCCCTGATACGGATCTGCTTTCATTGGGCTTGTTCTACTAGATCTTTCCACTTAAATATGTCCCGATTTCTTCCAGATCATCGGAAAACAGTATTTTCTCAAACTGCCATGTACCGGCGAATTTTTCCTCAATCATCTTGTCGAATACTACTCTCCACGTATCGTAATAGCCATCTGTATTGAAAAAGATGATCTTCCCCGGAACGATTCCAAGAGTAGCAAGAGCCATCACTTCACTGATCTCATCCAGAGTACCGATACCCCCCGGAAGTGCGATAAACGCATCTGCCAGTTCGATCATCCTGGTCTTTCTCTCTGCCATTGTATCAGTCAGAATATATTCAGTAACCCCCGTATGCTTCCGTTTTCTTATCAGAGGTACATTCGGCTGTACCCCGATCACCTTCCCGCCTGCATCAAGCACAGCATCGGCAATCGCTCCCATCAGACCTGTATTCGACCCACCATAAACAAGGCAATGACCGTTCCTGCCGATCCATTCCCCCAGCCGGACTGCATCCCGTATATACTTCTCTCCAATCTCAGTAGATGATCCGCAATACACTGTTATATTCATCTCGTACCCTCTAACTCAAACTTTCTGTGTTTCTCATCCATCTATCGGATTTCCCGTTTTTCATCAATGATATCAGCTTCCGTATTCCCTTCTATAAATCGGGATATCTCATCCATCAGACTGTCTGCCATAGCATTGTGCGGGACAATAGCTGCCACCCCAATCACGATAATCTGATGAATGTCCTGTTCATCAATCTCCGCCGCTGAAATATGGAACCTATTCTGCAGCCTGGCAATGAGGCTTTTAACAATCATTCGTTTTTCCTTAAGGCTGTGCACATAAGGTGCATGCAGCCGGAAGGTCATTGCTGCTATCTTCATCCGTCAGTTCCTCATATGGGCTGTATGTAAAGTAACAAGGTTCCTTCTTTATAATGCAATACTCTTGTTTGCCTTAGGCAGGAGATCTGCCGGCATATCTGTATGCAGTCTCCAAATGAAACTAACAGGTTTCTCTCCTTCATGATTCACATGATCTGCATTGCCCAGGAAAACATACGGTGATGTATATTGGCCATTCTTCTTAAACTCACGAACAAACAGAGATATATTATT
>CADBQK010000052.1 GCA_902796775.1 uncultured Lachnospiraceae bacterium | reverse complement strand
GTGAGGATAGCTCCATCACAAATATTGCCGATCAGTTCCGCATCGGATACCAGTCCGAGCGGCGGAACATCAAGGAAAACATATCTGCAGGTCCTGGCCAGGCCATCCAGCAGCTCACGGAAGCGGTCGCTTTCCAGCAGCATGGACGGATTGACAACATTATTGACATTCGGCAGCAGATACCCGTTTTTGATATCCGTACTGAGAATACAGTCCACCAACTTTTTATTATCAGAAAGATAATGGGACAGACCCCACAATTCCTTCCCGTCTGCCCTGGAGATCTGATAGGTATCTACCATAACCGATTTTCGCAGATCCGCATCCACCAGAATGCTCTTTTCGCCTGCCAGAGCCATCTGTTTCCACAGATTCATAGCTACAAAGCTCTTTCCCTCGTTCGGTTCCGAGCTGATAATCATGATCTTGCGGATATCGCTTCCCAGAAAACTTACATTAATGCGCAGACGATTGATTGCCTCCTCTACAGAGTAAGGCAGCTCCACCTGCGTGCCGATTATTGCTTTTGTATTCACCTTTGTCCTCCCGGCAGCCTGCCTTTTCCTGCCATCTTCTTCTTCTTTTTGGCAGCACTCTTCTGACCGATCCGGAGCCTGCGTCTTTCAGTAAGCTCTTCCTTTTTGCCCATTCCTTTGATCTCGCCCTCAGGGATAACAGACAGAGGCATGATCCCGAACTCCTTCTCTACATCTTCCGAGGTCTTGATCGTATCATCCAGCAGATACAGGACAGTCAGTACACCCAGTACAAGGACCAGTGCCAGCAGCGAGCCCATCATCACATTCCTCCGAAGGGAAGGTGAGCTTCGGAACTGCGGCAGGATCGCATTCTCCGCAATGGTGGGAGAAGGGGCATCCATTACTTTCGGCAGCTGGGCTTTAGCTGTATTTGCCATTTGATTGGCAATCTCCATCGCTTCTTTCGGGCTCTTGCTTGTCACAGAGATCCGAACGATACGCGTATTATTGACAACGGACAAGTTGATCATGCCAGCCAGCTGCTCATAAGTATAATCCAGCTCCAGCTTTTCGATTACATCTTCAAGAACCGGCCTGCTTTTCATCAGTTCCACGTAATCACTGGATAAGGAGGTGCCCAGATTCAAGTCAGACAGATTCACAACGGAGTCGCTCGAAGCCGATACCATATACATTTTGGAAGTCGCTGTATACTTATCCGGTATGAAAAGACTTGTATACAATCCGGATATTAAAGCGCCGATTACAATAGCGGCAATCAATAACGGCAGCCTGCTGAGATAATAGCCCAGAAGATCGAGAAGATCGATCTCGACCTCCTGATCATCCACCGGCGGCAACGTACTTAACTGGTTCATGTTTCTCTACACCTCTCTACTCTTCTTCCTCATCTTCTTCGATTAGTTCCAGTGAAAACAGCTGTTTCATGACATCAAGAATGGATTCTTCCGATGGGTAAAACTCTTCATGCTCTACACCATCTCCCAGCACAGTCCCCAGCTTTGTCTCTCCGTCCAGGGTCAGGATTCCTTTACTCTCTCCGGAACGGACCATCTCCGCAATGCGGGAAAAAACATTTCCATTCATATCGCTTACCGAGACATCTTCCAGAGCATCCCACAGATCATCCGCAAACTGGGGATCTGTTTTGGCTTTGCCCTTTGCTTTTTTGAAAAAACTGTTGATATAGATCCGCTGTCGGCGCATACGGGAGACATTATCTCCCTCTCCGACAGACATTCTGGCCCGCACATACTGCTCTGCCTGTGCATCGTTAAGGATAATCGTAGTTCCTTCTACAAAAGCCGGATCTATGCTCGTCAGGTCCTCATCAATCTCTATTTCCACTCCGCCGATCACATGATTCAGCGTAGGAACATCTTTCATGTTGAGGACATAGTAACCGGTAATATTCTCTATCTCACCCAGAAGGTTCTTGACTGCGTCAACCGTATTGACTGCGCTTTCCTCCTTGTTAGACCCGTACCAGTGGGCGGTACAGAGCTGTTCTTCATAATCCTCATACTGCTCACCGCTGGAATCGATCCGCTTGATCTCAGTGATCGTATTACGGTCCAGTTGGATGAAACCATAAGTATCATCCGTATGATCCATCACCAGCAGGAGAAGGAAATCCGCCATTGCTCCACGGTAATCCTTGCCGCTTGCCTCTTCATTTCCGCTGGCGTCCGTACCGATAAATAAATAGGTCTCTATCCTGTGGTCAAACCCCCATGCCTCATCCATCAGGTAGAGGGTATTATCATCCGTCCACTTCATCGAGTGAGCCATTTCGGTTTCCTGTGTCTGTGCTTTTCTATTATTCTGGATTTTCTCGAGCACAGCACTTCCGCCGACCACTGCTCCTACAGTAACAGCCAGAATGATCAAGGCTATCAAAGCCTTGCGGAGCATGTTCTGTGATTTCAAACAGAAAGCCTCCTTTTGTCCATATTCATTTTCCTGTCAATCTGCCGATATCAAAGCCTTCCTGTAATCCGGCCCCATAATATCCACAGCTCCCGGAAGCATACTGACTGCAGCTGCATCAGACCTGGCAAGTGCCTGATCTCCCAGAGCCTCTCTCAGCTCTCTTCTGCCCTCAAACAGATTTGGTCTGCGAGATGTCATATTGTGACAGTCACTCCCCATGATAAATGAGGGATGCTCCCGTACAAAATCCAGACAGAATCTGCGTTTTACATCCCGTCTGAAAAACCCTTCTTTTCGATGCCGGAAACTTCCGGCATTGATCTGGGGGATCAGATCCAGATCCATGACAGCATTCCAGATGCGTTTATCCTTCTGAAACTCGATATACCTCTCCACATGGGCGAGAACGACTTTCATCTTCTGCTTACGGATCAGGTCCTGCAGGTCCTCGAGCTGTCTCTGCTCCCACTGTTCAAACGGCATCTCCACAAGAATGGTATCGGTACCGGCAATCGTCAGCAGAGGAAGCATCTTCGCCCGTCCCATACCGGCAAAGTAATACACCTCCGCACCAACCATGATCTTTGGCACCGGTCCGGATAAGCGGTCATAATACTCCCGTACCTTGCAGATTGCCTGGCTGCGGTTTTTCAGAAAGCCGCCAACTGTCATCCGGTGGGCATAGAAATGAGGAGTCGCCACAATGCAGTCAACTCCTGTCTCCATTTCCATATGTATCATTTCCGATGTAGTCTCTATATTAGGGCTGCCGTCATCAATACCCGGCAGAATGTGTGTATGAAAGTCTGTCACTACCTGCCCCCTCCTGTCAAATGACACATGAGCACAGAGCGCATCCCGTTTTGAATCCACAAATCATGTACAGGAAATAATGCAAAGGTACAAGATGTCGTACATATATCTTTGGATCTGTATGTCAGGGCATCCGGTTCTCACTTTCTTACCAGCATGAAAAATGGACACCGCAACGATGCTCATTATACTACAATTATTTCCTTTTGTAACCGATGAAACTAGACAATCTTTCAGCAAAAATGAAGATAGAAACCAACAGTTTAGATAATGAAAACTCACTGTTCCGGAAATATTCAGATTATATGCTACTTTTTGAGGATTGTGTTGTTAATCATCATCTGCAAACGATTCTCAATATTGGCAAAACTGACATCCGGATCATAGTCCAGTGACAAGATCTGCACATCAGGAAACATCTCCCGCAGCTTTCGTACAATCCCGCGCCCAACCACATGATTCGGCAGGCAGCCAAAGGGCTGCAGGATGATGAAGTTACGGCAGCCTTCTCTTGCATGGTGTATGATCTCTGCAGGAATCAGTACCCCTTCGCCGGTATCAAAACTGCGGGGCACGACCGGATTGGAATCACGTGTAATATCCTGCATACGGGGAGCCTGGTGGTACAGCGGATGAGTCTTTGCAATCTGGTCAGTGACAGAATGAGCCATATTAAAGACTTTATCCACGATCTCCAGGTAAGTCCGGTCACGGAAGGATTTT
>CADBQK010000051.1 GCA_902796775.1 uncultured Lachnospiraceae bacterium | reverse complement strand
TTTGATTTAGTGAAAAACAGTCCGGCTAAATGCCGGACTGTTTTTTTCACAGATCAGAACCGGGACTGTTTACATGCCGCCCTTCCAGGATAAACGAAAAGAATACAGGCATGGTATACAGACTGCGCCTACACAGATCCAAACGGCCATTTGGGGCTGGATGAGGCCTGTCAAAGTCAGGATCAGCAGGAGGAGTCCGCAGGCAACCCACAGGAAACCGGCCAGGCGATGGGTGCGGTTCCAGTTCTGTTCATCTGCCAAAGTCCACGGAATCCGTATGCCAATGAAAAAGTTCTGTCTGGTTTTTGGAAGATAGTTGCCGACTATGACAAACATCATTCCCAGAAAGATTTCACCCATATAGGTGAAATTCAGCTTGATCCCCAGATTGTAAGTATAGATCGTAACAGCACAGATAACGGATACGACCGGCACGATCCACAGGACCAGACGCTGCATCCTGCGCCCTGCATTCTGCACTTTCGGATCACGCAGTGTCACCATTGAAGCCAGCCAGTGCAGCCCCAGCAGGATCAACGGGATGCCGATCACAGCAAAAGGCTTACTGGAAAATCCATTTGCCTCATTATCAAATCCGAAATGTGTTGCCATTATATCCGGCAGACGATTCCAGAATGCCATGCCGATCAGAAGCGGAATCAAGATCACAATACTTGTCAGGATCATCGTCTTTTTATCCATCTTAAACATTCAGATCATCTCCTTTCAAAGCAGAGATCCAAATCAGGATCTCTTCCAAAACCGAGGCGTTAAGCTGATAGTAAATGAAGTTCTTCTCGCGGCTCTCGGATACCAGCTCAGCTTTCTTCAGGATTTTTAAATGGTAGGACATCGTTGCGCCGGTCATATCAAAGTGAGAGCCGATCTCACCGGCAGACATTGGTCCCTTCTTCAAAAGCTCCAGGATCTCGCGTCTGGCGGGATCCGACAATGCTTTAAAGGTTTCTGCAAATCCCATCTCCTGTCCTCCTTCCTGCAGGGAGTCATTTCAGGTGATTTCAACACTAATAACACTATTATTGGCATTTAGAAAATTATCTATTTTGAAAGTTTTCTAAATTTCTGGCCAAATTATATCTCGGTTTACTGATTCTGTCAAGAAGTATTTTGAAAATTTTCTAAATATCCATCATCCCTTTAAACGGCTTGCCATTTTATAATATAAAGGGTATAACAAAAAGAACACCGGGAATTTACCGGCTGGTGGATTTAAATTATTTTTGAAGAGAGAATATGAATTTATAATGAAGAATGAGATTCTGGAAGGTCCTCTTTTAAGACGGATCATCCTGTTTGCGATTCCGCTTGCTGCAAGCAGTACTCTGCAGCAATTGTTTAATGCAGCGGACACGGCTGTAGTCGGCCATTTTGCCGGAAAGGAAGCGATGGCTGCCGTAGGCAGCAATTCCCCACTGATCAATCTTCTGCTCGCTGTATTCATCGGACTTTCCATTGGGGCAAATGTTGTTATATCCCGCTTTATCGGACTGCAGGAAGAAGACCGGATTTCGGAGGCGGTACATACTTCCATCACTCTGGCTCTGCTCAGCGGAATCTTTCTGCTCGGCGCCGGACAGCTGATCGCCAGAAGAGCACTGCAGATCATGGGATCTCCGGAAGATGTGATCGGCCTGGCGACGGTTTATCTGCGCATCTATTTCCTGGGCGCACCTGCCATTATGCTCTACAATTTCCTCTCTGCCATACTCAGAAGTACCGGGGACAGCAAACGGCCGATGCTTGCAGTCACTTTTGCCGGCATCGTGAATGTCTGCCTGAATCTTCTTTTCGTTATCGTCTTTCATCTGAGTGTGGTAGGCGTAGCTTCTGCTACGGTCATCGCAAATTATCTTGGTGTATGTTACCTTCTGCAAGTTCTCAGACACGAAAAAAAACCGATCCGGTTTTACCCGGACCGGCTGAAAATCCATGCCGTTCATCTGGCCGCTATTCTGCGGATCGGTGTCCCTGCAGGGATCCAGGGAATGATCTTTTCTCTGGCAAACACTGTCATCCAGTCCTCTGTCAACAGTTTTGGCTCCGCAGCGGTGGCTGGCTCTGC